>NZ_ARPN01000200.1:0-111952 GCF_054966645.1 Pseudoalteromonas sp. SANK 73390 | reverse complement strand
TTTTTATTGTCTATAGTTTATTACTGACCGCGGGAGGACCAGGCCTTGTTAACTGAACGTCGCCATAAGTAGTCAATCCCAAAGTAACCGATTATTGCAGCAACACTGGCACAGATGAGTGAGCCGACTATGAAAGCCGGGCCTATAGTTGTGATACTTTGTGTAAGCCATTCCCAGCTAGCTTCAAAATGAAAAGGCTGGGTTTCTTGTCCTAATGCAAATACGCCAACGATATAGGAGCAGTAGAAAATAGGCGGCATAGTTAGTGGGTTTGTTAACCAAACTAATGCAACGGACAGTGGTAAATTAACGCGAAATGGAATCGCGAAAGCAGCAGCTAGCACCATTTGAAAAGGAACAGGGATGAATGCGAAGAATAACCCGACAGAAAATGCCCCACGAGCGGAACGGCGGTTTAAATGCCATAAATTGGCATCATGTAGTAAACGACCAAAAATCTTGAGTGACTTTTGCTGTTTGATCTTATTGTGATCGGGTAAAAATCGTTGGATCGTCTTCTTAGCCATTTTGTGCAACCATATACTTCAATTCTCTTAGGGTGTGGGTTTTGTTTAGGCTGCATAGTCACCATGTTTTATTTTGGTCAGTGGCAATTTTACTGCAGCTTACTCTTCCTATTGATCATCGCGTGTTATTTTAAGCCGTTTTGGCTTTTATTGTTAGGTTTTATTTTCGCTATTTTTTCAGTTTCGGTACATTATAGGTTGTTTTACCAACAAATTCCCTTAGGGAGTGATAAATTACAAACAGTACTCATCAAAGGTGAAGTCGAAAGAGTACTTTCTAAAGGGTATTTACGCATTAAGCTTACACAACTAGATAGTAAGGTAATACCTTGGTATAAATCTATATTCGCAAATATTGCAGTTAAACTCGACAACAAGTCGCTTAACGTTGGTGCTTGCTTTACAGCAACAGCTAAGTTGAAATCATATAGAAGTCGAAAAAATTTCGACAGCTTTGATAGTGAACTATATGCGTTTACGAAAAACCTTCATTTTAAAGGCAAGCTAGTCGCTTTTGAGGTGTCTCCTTCTCAATCTATAACTTGGATTTCTTCCTATCGGACTTGGTTGTGGCCGCATTTGGAAAAATATGAATTATCTTGGCTTTACTACACCTTGCTAAGTGGAGACAGGTCAAAAACGAATTACGAAAATACCCAGCTAATGCAACGCTTAGGTCTGAGCCATATGCTGGCAATATCTGGGTTACATGTAGGTATTATTTATGGGTTATGTTTTTACATGGCGCAATGGCTATTATTTTGCTGTGCTTTGTGCGGCTGTAAGTTTAATCAACTATATGATGTAAATCGATACTATGCCGCGATTGGTTTATTTGGTAGTGCAGTGTATGTATTGCTAAGTGGTTTGAGCGTGTCGGCGCTCAGAGCATTATTAATGCTTATCGTTTTAGTGATTGCATATATTTGTGAAAAACGCGTTATAAACTATAGAACTTTGTTATTTGCTTTGTGTGGTGTGCTGTTATTTGACCCCTTTTCTTTACTCAATCCTGGGTTATATTTTTCGTTCATTGCGGTGTATTGTATTTTTACGTTTGTACGGATTTTTATTCATCAACTAGGCTTAGAACGCTTTATAACGCAACTTTTTATTCTACAACTGATATTAGGCGTTGTCTTAGCGCCCTTGAGCAGTTTTTTCTTTTATGGCGTAAGTGTTTCGTCTTTATTGACAAACATCGTGTTCATACCACTTTTAACATTTACATTGCTACCGGCTTTATTGATTCTATTGCCTCTATTAGGGTTGGGTATTAGCGATAGTTGGTTTCTGTTGTTAGATGGTTTTTTCAGTTGGTTATTGCAATTATTTAGCAATAATCTGCTGACTATAGGTTGGTTGCCAACACAACCCTTTGAGTTTTCTTATTTAATCGCGTGCTATTTGGCATTACTATTAGTCATGCATGTTAAAATCTGGCGTATGATTGCGTGTTTGCCTCTATTAATAAGTGCAGGGTATGCACTTATGCAGCCTAGAGTACATTGGCAATTGGACGTATTTGATGTAGGTCATGGCACTGCTGTATTGATAACGTCACAAAAACAGGCTGTGCTCTATGATCTGGGTGCAAAGTATTTTGATCGATTTTCTATTTTTGAACGTGTTATTAAGCCTTATATTGAGCGCAATAAAATTACCTTATCTCATGTAGTTTTGAGTCATCAAGATAATGATCATGTTGGAGGCATAGATGAGTTAATCAATTTTGTAGGCAAGGCACCTTTGAGAGCGTTTCACAATGAAATGCCAGATTCTCTGTGTAATATAACGCGCTTAAACTTTGCGGGTGCGTTGAGTGTGGAATCAATTTGGCCAACGCAAATGATGTCTAGCAAAAACAATAATTCATGTGTTGTTAAGATCACTGATGGGCGTTTTTCGGTTTTGTTTGCGGGTGATATTGAGTATTTAGCTGAGCAGTGGTTGGTTAAACAGTCAAGAAAAAGTTTACAGAGTGATATTTTACTTGTGCCGCATCATGGCAGTAGAACGTCGTCGAGTGAAGAGTTCATTGCAGCAGTTAAACCTAAGCTTGCTATTTATTCTCGTAGCTACTATTCAATTTGGCGTTTGCCACACTCTGAGGTAGTTGCACGCTATACAAATGCTGGTGTTAGGCAACTTGATACTGCAATTGACGGACATATTCGTATAAAGATAACTCAACAGGGGCTGTTAGTAGAGTCTGCTAGAGAAAACTACCATTATTGGTTCTTATAAGTGTACAAAGAATACTCCATAGATTAGGTATTTAATTACTTTTTGCTTCAAGATGAGAGCTTTGGCAACATTGCATTTTGTTTTTGGTCACTGCACAAGTACAATAAGAGGGGTTTTCAAAAGCAGAGAGTTTTTATGCAGCACAGTGCCAAACAAGTCTACAAGCGGCTATTAAAGTATACATTTGACTTTAAAATGGTTGCGATCTTTTCAGTCGTGGGCATGTTGGGCTATGCGGCAATGGATGCATTATTTATTAAACTCATGCAACCATTTATTGATGAAGGACTAACGCAACGAAACAGTGAAGTTTTGACGTGGGCTCCAGTGGTGGTGATAGTACTGGTACTTGGCCGTGGTGTATTTAACTATATGGCATCATACTGCTTAAGTTATTTAGGCTCTCAAGTGGTACAAAGGCTTAGACAACAATTGTTTGAGCATATGCTATTTCTATCCGTATCTTTTCATGATCAGCACTCAAATGGCGACATGATCTCAAAGATCACCTTTGATACTGAGCAAGTGCAGCAAGCTATTACAAGAGCGTTACAAGTCATGATCCGAGAAGGTGCATTTGTTGTTTTCCTATTGGTAGTGATGTTTGATGCTAGTTGGCAACTGTCATCTATATTTTTAGTGATTGTTCCCCTTGTGGCTGTCATTGTTAATGTTGTTTCAAAACGTTTCAGAACAATTTCCAAGAATATTCAAGATGCAATGGGTGAGGTAACAAGAGGTTCTGAGCAAATGTTGTCAGGGCATAAAGTGATCCATGGTTTTGAAGGTCACAACAAAGAAATAGGACGCTTTGCAAAGGTTAATAATCACAATCGCCAACAAAGAGTGAAAATGGACGCAACACGTGCATTGAGTGTATCTGTTATTCAAATTTTAGCAGCCAGTGCAATGGCCCTAATTTTGGCGATAATTGCCATGCCATCGATGATAGATACGATCACCTCCGGTACTTTTGTTGCGCTTTTATCGTCGATGATGATGATGCTTAGACCACTTAAGCAGCTTGCTAATGTGAATGGAGAATTACAGCGTGGTATCGCCGCTGCGCAAAGTATTTTTGAAATTTTAGACACTCCAACTGAAGCGGATACCGGTACTTTAGCTATCACATCTTGTCGGGGCGAGCTTGAAATAAACAACGTAACGTTTTGTTATCCAAACAAACAAGAGCCTGTTATTCGAGATCTATCTTTACATATCAAACCTGGACAAAGTATTGCGCTTGTAGGACGTTCTGGCTCCGGTAAATCGACTGTATCTAATTTATTACCGAGGTTTTATGATATAGAAATGGGCGAGATTTTACTCGATGGACATGCTATACAACAGTACAAGTTAAAAGATTTGCGTCGGCAATTTTCTGTTGTATCACAACAAGTGGTGCTGTTTAACGACACCATTGCCAATAACATCATGTACGGGTTGGATGAACCCTTGTTACCCGAACAGTTAGAAGAAGTTGCTAAACAGGCACATGTGTGGGAGTTCGTTAAGGATTTACCTGAAGGTCTTGAGACCATGGTAGGTGAAAATGGTGTAATGCTCTCTGGCGGACAAAGACAGCGTATTGCCATAGCAAGGGCGCTTGTTAAAAATGCACCTATTTTGATTTTAGATGAGGCCACTTCAGCACTTGATACTGAATCTGAAAGGCTTATTCAAGGCGCACTAGATAGCTTGATGGCAGATAAGACCTCTATTGTCATAGCGCATAGGCTATCAACAATAGAAAAATCAGATAGGATATATGTTCTTGAACAAGGGCAAGTTATTGAGCAAGGCACACATCAATCACTCCTTGAGTCTGGCGGAACCTACGCTGCATTGTGCCAAATGCAACATGGGGCATAATATGATTGAAAAAAGCTGGTACCAAGCAAAAAGCTTGTTAACGTTCGTATTGTTACCATTGAGCGCCGTTTTTTGGTTGGTTAGTACGCTTCGTCGATGGAGCTTTTCTGCAGGGCTGAGAAAAAGATTCCATGCGCATGTACCCATAATTATTGTAGGCAATATTGGTATTGGTGGTAATGGTAAAACGCCATTTGTATTATGGCTTGTGCCTTATTTACAGCTACTAGGCTTAAAAGTAGCGGTAATTAGTAGAGGATATGGCTCTGAAGCGCTTAATTACCCGTATGAAGTCACCAAAGCAAGTTCTGTCAAAGAGGCGGGGGATGAGCCATTTTTACTGGCATCAAGGCTGAATTGCCCGATTGTAATTGGTGCAGATAGGCAAGCGAGTTGTACGCATATCAAAAAGCGCTATGAGGTAGATATCATTATCTCAGATGATGGGCTACAGCATTATAAAATGCACCGTGAAATAGAACTATGTGTTGTGGATGCAAGGCGTCGATTCGGCAATGGTTGTTTGTTACCGGCAGGCCCACTTAGAGAGTTGCCAAGTAGGTTAAACTCTGTTGATTTGGTGATTGAAAATGGTGGTAATGCCCAAATAAGCTATCAACTTGCCCATACAGGTATTTATCGGGTAATAAATGGCTCTGAAGCTACAGTTTACCCGCATAATGGCATTGCGATTAGTGCCATTGGCAACCCTGAGCGTTTTGAAAAAAGTTTAACAGAGCAAGGTATTACTTTAGAGAGTACACATCATTTTCGAGATCACCATGCATATAGTGCAAGTGACTTTGCATTATTTGGCAATACCCCTATTTTTATGACAGAAAAAGACGCAGTTAAATGTCAGGCGTTTGCTAAAGACAACTGGTACTATTTGAAGGTTGATGCGCAGCCTAGTGATGCGTTGCAATCACAATTAAAGCAGATTTTAAAACAAAAAGAGATTTATCATGGCGTTTGATAGAAAACTATTAGAAATTTTGGCATGTCCTGTATGTAAGGGAAAGTTGCAATACGATAAAGAAAATAGTGAATTAATTAGTACCGCGGCAAAGCTCGCATACCCTATTCGTGAAGATATTCCGGTGCTGCTTGAAGATGAAGCGCGAGAGCTTAGCGCTGATGAAATTGAAAAGTGGCATGGTTAACAGCACGATGCTAGTTATTCTAATAACAGAAAATACGTTATTTTAAATGGCTGATATTGTATTAATCGCAGATGAGCCAGACTTTGTTGTTGCCTACAAACAAGTTGGTGTGAGTTTTCATAGCGAAAGTGATATTGGCTTTGTTGTGCAACTTGAAAAGCAATTAGGTATTAAGCTTTATGCAGTACACCGATTAGACAAAGTAACATCAGGGATAATTATTTTAGCAAAGTCTAGTAAGGCTGCTAATGCATTAAGTCAGTTATTCGCTAATCGACAAGTTGATAAAGCGTATATTGCTTTAGTTACGGATAAACCGAAGAAAAAGCAAGGGTGGATAAAAGGTGACATGGCAAAGTCGCGTCGGGGGGCTTACAAACTGTTAAAATCCTCCGATAACCCGGCTATAACTCGATTTTACAGCATAAGCTTAGAGCCTGGGATCAGAGCATGCATTTTAAAACCATATACAGGTAAAACACACCAACTTCGTGTCGCCTTGAGGAGTTTATCTTCACCTATTCTAGGCGATGATCTTTATGGTGGAGCATCTAGTGATAGAGTCTATTTACACGCTTATGCTTTGCGTTTTTCTTGGCAAAATAAAGTAAAATGTTATTTTTCAAAGCCTCAACCTATGGGGCAGTTTTCAATATTATTAAATCACGAGGCGTTTGCTACATGGCAAAACCCGTGGCAGTTAGAGTGGTAGTATGACACAACAGCAAACCCAGTTACGTTTTGGTGGCATTGGCCGACTGTATGGTGAGCAACAATTGCAATGGTTAAGCGAGGCTAACTTTTGTGTTGTTGGTATAGGTGGAGTAGGTAGTTGGGTTGCAGAAGCATTGGCACGTAGTGGTGTTGGTCGGATTTGTTTAGTGGATTTAGACGATATTTGTGTAACTAATGTGAATCGTCAAATTCATGCATTATCATCTTCAATTGGTGAACAAAAAATTGAAGCTATGCAAGATAGGCTCAAGCAAATTAACCCAAACTGTAATGTACAGTTAATTGATGACTTTATTACCTTGGATAACATTATTGAACATATTAGTGGCTTTGATTATGTGATTGATTGTATTGATGCAGTAAAAGAAAAAGCAGCGTTAATTGCGCATTGTAAGAGAAATAAAATTCCAGTGATCACCACTGGAGGCGCTGGTGGCCAGACTGATCCCAGTCAAATTCAATTTGGTGATGTAGCGAAAACCACGCAAGACCCTTTACTTGCTAAAGTTCGTTATATTCTGCGCAAAAATTACAATTATTCGACAAACCCAAAGCGCAAATTTGGTGTCGATTGCGTTTATTCTACCGAACAACTGGTTTACCCAACTGACAGCGGCGAAGTATGTATGGCAAAGCAACAAGCTGATGGTAGTAAAAACATGGATTGTGCAACAGGATTTGGCTCTGCGACTATGGTAACGGGTACGTTTGGTTTTTTTGCAGCAGCGAAAGCTATTCGTAAATACTTGGATAAAAAGGCAAAAGTAGTATAAGTCTAAAAGTTGATAAAGTTAAAAATGATTTAATTTACTTTACATTAGGTTGTTTTTAACGCAGTGAATGAGTCATTGAGCTCGCTAGAATGATCAATTTTTTAATAAAATTGGTGTTATACATTGATTTTGTGCATGATATCGAATAGTCAAAAACAGTAGCTGTTCATGCGTTTTCATATTATTTAGCTTTTAAGTGATGTCAGTTAAGGCCTTTAGAGCTGTGTTATTTATGGTAAAAGGTTATTCAATACATCGATAAGAGAAGTCGATGTATTGAAAGAGAGTTAAACCCACTGTAAGGCTATTGTTTGAATTCTGTCTACGATGGCTTTGATACCGTTACCTCTTGAAGGGCTCAGATGCTTTATTAATCCCAGTGATTCAAATTCTTGATATGCATCTATTTTGGCAGCTTGTGTGGGAGTTTTACTATTGTATAAAGAAAGTACGATAGCTAATAAGCCTTTAACGATACGAGTATCAGAGTCGCCAACTAGTAGCATATGTTGCTGTGATTCATCTAGCTCAACATGAAGCCACACAATACTTTCACACCCTTTTACTTGTGCTTGCTCTGTTTTCAAAGCATCTGGTAAGTTAGGGAGCTGCTTACCTAGCAACATGATTTCACGATAACTTTGTTGCCAACTTGTGGTGCCAGTCAACTTACTGTGGATCTCTTGGTATGTCAAAAATACTATCCTTCTATCAATTCAATACAGTTATTTAAGGCACTGATGAACCTATCAATATCGACACGGTTGTTATAAAACGCCAAGCTAACTCGAATCGTACCATTGAGGTTGAGTGCTTGCATGAGCGGCTGAGTGCAGTGGTGGCCGCTGCGAACAGCAACGCCATAACTGTTAAGCAACATTGCTAAGTCGTAGTGATGCTCTGATTTGTAAGTAAAACTGATAGTACCAATATTATTGCCTAAATCACCATATAGGTTAACGCCTTTAATGGCTGATAAGTGTTTGAGTAAGTATTGAAATAAACTTTGTTCATACTTATGCATGGCAGCAAAGTTGATATTACTGAGATAATCTATCGCTGCTCCAAAGCCTAAAACGGCAGATATATTAGGCGTTCCAGGCTCAAACTTAGCTGGTGCCTGTCTAAAAGTAGTTTGCTCAAAGGTGACTGTTTCAATCATTTCCCCACCAGTTTGATAAACAGGGAGAGCGTTTAATTGTTCATATTTACCAAATAATATACCTAAGCCTGTTGGGCCAAGTGCTTTGTGTGCCGAGAGTACATAAAAGTCGCAATCTAACTGGCGAAGATTAGGGCGTAAATGCAAAAAGGCTTGTGCACCGTCAATTATTGTTGTTGCTCCTATACTTTTTGCCTGTGTGATAAAGGTTTGTACATCGTGAATATTGCCTAATGTATTTGATGCATGTGTGCAGGCAAATATTTTCGGTTGCCATTTCTGTATTTGTGCTAATACGTTGTTCGTGCAAATTATTCCTTGATCATTAACTGGGATCACTTTGAGTTTGGCACCTGTTCGTTGCGCGAGCTGTTGCCATGGTACAATATTCGCGTGGTGCTCCAGTGCGGTAATCAAAATAACATCGTCGTATCGCAATTGATTAGTTAAACCCGATGCAACAAGGTTAATGCTATGCGTTGCGCCACTGGTCCAAACTAATTCTGTTGCAAAAACACCAAGAAACTGAGCTAGTTTTTCACGCACACCTTCATACTGAGATGTCACTCGCTCACTGAGTGTGTGTAAACCTCTGTGTACATTTGCATTGTTTTTTGAGTAAAAATGATTGATTTCATTTATTACCACCTGAGGCTTTTGGCTGGTAGCACCTGAATCTAGATAGACTAAAGGATTACCTTCTATGTTCTGGTTTAGCGTTACAAAGTCATTTCTTAGCTGCGCAATATCGCTCATGCATAAGTCCTCAGATTTAAAGAGCGGAGATTTTAAATATATTCTGAGATAAAGCCAATAAAAAAGGCCGCATTAGGCGGCCTTAAAGCAAAATTAAAGTGAACTTATCTCTGCGTTGTGGCTTTATAGTCGCGTTTTGCGTAGCCTGTGTATAACTGACGAGGACGACCAATTTTGTGACCTGCTTGAGATAACATTTCATCCCAATGAGAGATCCAACCAACAGTACGTGACATCGCGAAAATAACGGTAAACATACTAGTAGGAATACCAATTGCTTTCAAAATGATACCTGAGTAGAAATCTACGTTAGGGTAAAGCTTCTTCTCGATGAAGTATGGGTCTTCAAGTGCTATTTGCTCTAGACGCATTGCTACATCTAACAATGGATCTTTAATATTTAACTCTTTCAATACTTCATGGCACGTTTGACGCATGACTGTTGCGCGAGGATCGAAGTTTTTATAAACACGGTGACCAAAGCCCATAAGACGGAATGGGTCATTCTTGTCTTTTGCTTTAGCAACGTATTCGTCGATACGATCTAGCGAACCGATTTCTTCTAACATGTTCAAACATGCTTCGTTAGCACCACCATGTGCTGGGCCCCATAATGATGCGATACCTGCTGCGATACAAGCATAAGGATTAGCACCTGAAGAGCCAGCTAAGCGAACTGTAGATGTTGATGCATTTTGTTCGTGATCTGCATGAAGCATAAAGATTTTGTCCATTGCTTTTGCAAGAATGGGGTTAACTTTATATTCTTCAGCTGGGACCGAAAACATCATGTGAAGGAAGTTTTCTGCATAGCTCAAGTCATTGCGAGGATAAACAAATGGCTGACCAACGTTATATTTGTAAGCCATTGCCGCGATGGTAGGTAACTTAGCAATTAAGCGAACTGCACTGCGGTGACGTTGTTCAGAATCAGAGATATCCAAGTCATCATGGTAAAAAGATGACAAAGCACCTACCACACCACAAAGCATCGCCATTGGGTGTGAATCTACGCGGAAGCCTTGGAAGAATACCGCAATTTTTTCATGCAACATCGTGTTGCGTGTGATCTCATCTGCAAATTCAGCATGCTGTTCAGCTGTCGGTAACTCACCGTTAAGTAAAAGATAACAAAGTTCGATGTAGTTAGAGTTGTCTGCTAGCTGTTCAATTGGGTAGCCACGATGTAATAGTACGCCTTTCCCGCCGTCAATGTAGGTGATAGATGACTCGCACGAACCGGTAGACATAAAACCTGGGTCATAAGTGAAGTGGCCATGAGCGCCTAGTGTGCGAACATCTATTACGTCTTGGCCTGCTGTGCCTGAGTAAATTGGAAGCTCGATTGGATCGTGACCTTCAATATGTACAGTGGCTTTCTTATCTGCCATCTATTTATCTCCTATGAAATAACAATTCTGATTGTTATGTTGTGATACTAATGTTAAGCAAATTCCGATCATTTTAACGTAAAAATAGGGTAGAAAGTCAATTTTTCTAAGAATTATGCAAATATGTATAATAAATATTCTATCAAGATTAAATATTATACCATTGGCTAATTCGCAACCGTCTCAATCTAAACAAGAATTGTAAAAGCGCGCATGGCCTTATATACTGTAAAAGGTTTTATACCGTATCGTCTGTGGGTAAACCTATTTTTACGAAAAATGATCGTTTTTTTGGAAAAACAGGTTTATTTAGAGTGTGCCATTTGTACATGGGTGCAAATGGGTTTTATAACAACAAGTAGATGAGCTCCTTTATGGGGCAAGATGGGCAAGTAACTGTGAAAAAGCAAAGACCTGTAAATCTAGATCTTACGACTATATCTATGCCGGCAACGGCTAAAGCATCAATTCTGCACCGTGTAACTGGGGTAGCCTTGTTCTTCGCTTTAACTTTTGTCATTTGGGCTTGGTCTGAGTCTCTTTCTTCTCCTGAAGGTTTTGAATTTGTGAAGGGCCTATTTACTGGCTTTATTGCAAAGTTCATTGCGTGGGGCACCGTCAGTGTGTTGGCATACCACTTAATCGTTGGTATCCGCCATATGATCCAAGACATGGGTCATTGGGAAGAATTAGAGTCGGGCAATAGCAGCGCTATAATTGCAATTTCACTTTCTGTGATAGCAGCAATTTTAGCAGGAGTGTGGATATGGTCTTAAATCAAGCAACTCTCAAGCGTGATGGCGTACAAGATTACGTTTCACTACGCACAACCGCATTAGTAATTGCAGCATATGCAGTATTTATTGTTGGTTATTTACTTCTAACACCAGAACTTACATACGAAGCGTGGCAGGGTTTATTCTCAAACTTAGCTGTTAAAGCTGCAACAATCGTTACATTGGTTTGCATCATGGTGCATACACGTATCGGTCTTTGGCAAGTATTAACGGACTACGTAAAGTGTTCAACCATGCGTTCTGTGCTTGGCTTCGTATTAAACCTAATGGCTCTTGCTTACGTAGCAATAGGTCTGTTTGTTCTGTGGGGTGTTTAAGTGAAATACAATACTCGTGAATTTGATGCTGTTGTAATTGGTGCTGGCGGTGCTGGTATGCGTGCAGCGCTTGCGATTTCTGAATCAGGTAAAACTTGTGCGTTGATTTCAAAAGTTTTCCCTACTCGTTCTCATACTGTATCTGCGCAAGGTGGTATTACCGTTGCGTTAGGCAATTCTCATGAAGATAATTGGGAATGGCACATGTATGATACGGTTAAAGGATCTGACTTTATTGGTGACCAAGACGCAATTGAATACATGTGTCAAACTGGCCCAGAAGCAATTACCGAATTAGAAAATATGGGTTTACCTTTTTCTCGTTTTGAAAATGGCCGTGTATATCAACGTCCTTTCGGTGGTCAGTCGAAAAACTTTGGTGGCGAACAAGCAGCACGTACTGCTGCGGCTGCAGACCGTACTGGTCATGCATTGCTTCATTGCCTTTACCAACAGAACGTTAAAAACAAAACTAACGTGTTTTCTGAATGGTATGCATTAGATTTGGTTAAAAACGACAACGGTGATGTTGTTGGCTGTACTGCGATTGATATTGAATCAGGTGAAGTTACTTTCTTCAAGTCTAAAGCTGTTGTATTGGCAACGGGTGGTGCAGGGCGTATCTTTGCTTCTACGACCAATGCTCATATCAACACCGGTGATGGTGTAGGTATGGCAACACGTGCTGGCATCGCAATGCAAGACATGGAAATGTGGCAGTTCCACCCTACGGGTATTGCAGGGGCTGGTACGCTAGTAACTGAAGGTTGTCGTGGTGAAGGTGGCTATCTGCTGAACAAAGACGGTGAGCGTTTCATGGAACGTTATGCACCGAATGCTAAAGACTTAGCTTCACGCGATGTTGTTGCTCGTTCAATGATGACAGAAATTCGTGAAGGGCGTGGTTGTGATGGTCCTTGGGGTCCTCACCTTAAGCTTAAGCTTGATCATTTGGGTGAAGAAACACTTAACCTTCGTCTGCCAGGCGTATGTGATTTGTCGAAGACATTCGCACACGTTGACCCAGCTAAAGAGCCAATCCCTGTGATACCAACGTGCCACTACATGATGGGTGGTGTACCAACTAACGTTAATGGTCAGGTATTGAGCGTAGATGAAAGCGGTAATAATAAGTTAGTTGAAGGCCTATTTGCCGTAGGTGAGATTGCATGTGTATCCGTACACGGTGCCAACCGTCTTGGTGGTAACTCATTGCTAGACTTAGTTGTATTCGGTCGTGCAGCTGGTAACTTCTTGGGTCAGTACCTTGCTCAAGCAGAAGTGTCAAAGCAAGCAACGAGCGATGATATTGATGCAGCGTTTGCTCGCTTTAATCGTTGGGAAAATTCAAGTAAAGGTCAAGGCGAAGATCCGGTTCAAATCAAAAAAGATTTACAACAATGCATGCAGCTTAACTTCTCGGTATTCCGTGAAGGAGACTCAATGTCTGAGGGTCTACAGCAACTTAAAGAAATTCGCGAGCGCTTACAGCACGCGCGCCTTGATGATAAGTCAACAGAATTTAATACACAGCGTATTGAATGCTTAGAGCTTGATAACTTGATGGAAACAGCCTATTCAACAGCGGTTGCAGCAAACTTCCGTCAAGAAAGCCGTGGTGCTCACTCTCGCTTTGATTACCCTGAACGTGATGATGAAAACTGGCTATGTCATACGGTTTATAACCCTGTGACGGAAAGTATGAGTAAGCGTGAAGTAAACTACGCGCCTAAGACTCGTGAAGCATTCCCACCTAAAGCACGTACTTACTAGGAGCACAGCGATGGCAACTTTAGAATTTTCTGTTTATCGTTATAATCCTGATGTGGATAATGCACCACACATGCAGGATTACACGCTAGAAGTAGAAGAAGGTCGTGACATGATGGTGTTGGACGCACTTTTACTCTTAAAAGAGCAAGATCCAACCCTATCTTTTCGCCGCTCTTGTCGTGAGGGCGTATGTGGGTCTGACGGAGTAAACATGAATGGCAAAAACGGCCTTGCATGTATTACACCTCTTTCTGCATTGCAAAAAAATGGCAAAGGTAAAATTATTTTGCGTCCACTACCAGGTTTACCTGTAGTGCGTGATTTGGTAATTGATATGAGTCAGTTCTACACTCAATATGAAAAGGTGAAACCTTTCTTAATTAATGATAAGCCAACTGGTGGTGAAGAGCGTCTTCAAACAATCGAAGAGCGTGAAGAGCTAGATGGGTTATATGAGTGTATTTTATGTGCGTGTTGTTCAACATCTTGTCCATCGTTTTGGTGGAATCCAGATAAGTTCATCGGTCCAGCTGGCCTTTTGCATGCGTATCGCTTCTTAGCTGATACTCGTGATACAGCAACTGAAGAACGCTTGGCAGATCTTGATGATGCGTTCAGCGTATTCCGCTGTCACGGTATAATGAACTGTGTTAGCGTATGTCCAAAAGGCTTGAATCCAACTAAAGCCATTGGTCAGATTAAATCTATGTTGTTAAATCGTTCGGTTTAATACATATTTAAATCCTTAGATGGCATGCGGCGCATGCCATCTTGTTAATTAAATTTCTGCGCTAGAGAAAAGGGCTAATAAATGCACGAAGGTGTGATGAAGGCATGGCTAGAATCTTCGCATTTGTACGGCGGAAACGTAGCTTATGTAGAAGAGCTGTATGAAGCGTATCTTGATGATGCGACTTCAGTGCCAGAAGAATGGCGGGAAGTGTTTGATCAACTACCTAAAGTTGATGGAGTGGATGTTGATGTTAAACATTCGCAAGTAAGGGAGCAGTTTGCTGACCTTGCGAAAAACAAACATAGAGAAGTAGTGGTTGCAGCGGATAGCTCGTCTGACGCGAAGCAGGTCAAGGTACTGCAACTGATAAACGCATTTAGGTTTAGAGGCCACCAAAATGCCAACTTAGACCCACTTGGTCTTTGGAAACGTGAACGAGTTCGAGATTTAGAGCTTGATTATCACGACCTAACCGATGCGGATTTAGAAAAAGAATATAACGTTGGCTCTTTCGCAGGTGGCAAAGAGACAATGAAGCTAAAAGACTTATATTCAGCGTTAAAAACCACTTATGGTGGTTCTGTTGGCGCGGAATATATGCACATCACTTCTACTGAAGAAAAACGTTGGTTACAGCAACGCTTAGAATCAACCTTCTCCAAGCCTCAATTTAGCAAAGAAACAAAACTACGCATTCTGAAAGGCCTCACAGCAGTAGATGGTTTAGAAAAGTATTTAGGTGCAAAATTCCCTGGTGCTAAGAGATTCTCTCTAGAAGGTGGCGATGCATTAGTACCGATGCTTAAAGAGCTAATTCACCGAGCTGGTGAAAGTGGTCAAGAAGAAGCTGTCATTGGTATGGCGCACCGTGGTCGCTTAAACGTACTAGTCAATGTGTTGGGTAAAAACCCGCAGGAGCTATTTGACGAGTTTGCTGGTAAATATGGCGAATCAGCTGGCTCTGGTGATGTTAAATATCACATGGGCTTCTCATCTGATTTTGCCACGCAAGGTGGTGACGTCCATATGGCGTTAGCGTTTAATCCGTCCCACTTAGAAATTGTTAACCCAGTAGTCATGGGTTCAGTACGGGCGCGTTTAGACCGTTTAGGATGTAAAACGGGGTCAAAAGCACTGCCAATTACGATTCATGGCGATTCTGCAATTGCAGGCCAAGGTGTTGTTCAAGAAACCTTCAACTTATCACAAACACGTGCATTTGGTGTTGGCGGTACAATTCGAATTGTCGTCAATAACCAAGTGGGCTTTACGACTTCTAAACAAGAAGATGTGCGTTCTACAGACTACTGTACTGATATTGCTAAGATGGTTCAGGCACCTATTTTCCATGTCAATTCAGATGACCCAGAAGCAGTTGCTTTTGTAACTCAGCTTGCACTTGATTTTCGTAATCAGTTCCGTCGCGATGTGGTAATTGATTTAGTTTGTTACCGTCGACACGGTCACAACGAAGCTGATGAACCAAACGCAACGCAGCCGTTGATGTATCAGAAAATTAAAAAACACCCAGTACCACGCCAGCTTTATACTGATCAGTTAGTGTCTGAAGGTGTTATTTCAGCAGATGATGCTAAAAAACTGGCTAACGATTACCGTAATGGCTTAGATAATGGCGAATGTGTAGTAGAAGAAATAAAATCAGATACTAAGCATTCCTCAGATTGGTCTAAGTTTGTGGGTCACGATTGGGATGTTGAATACGATCCAAAACTGTCAGTTGAAAAATTAAAAGACTTAGCGGATAAAGTGTCAACCTATCCAGAGTCGCATAAAGCCCAATCTCGTGTTAAGAAAATATACGATGACCGTAAAGCAATGGCAAAAGGTGACAAGCAACTTGACTGGGGGATGGCAGAAACATTAGCCTATGCGACTTTGGTGGACGAAGGTGTTGATATTCGTATGACCGGTCAAGATTCTGGCCGAGGTACTTTTTTCCACCGCCATGCAGTTGTGCATAATCAGGCAGATGGTTCTACCTATCTACCATTGCAGGATATTGGTCAAGAGCAAGGTGCATTTGAAGTATACGATTCAGTATTATCTGAAGAAGCTGTACTAGCATTTGAATATGGTTATGCAACGGCAGAGCCGACTTCTTTAGTACTTTGGGAAGCTCAATTTGGAGACTTTGCTAACGGTGCTCAGGTTGTATTTGACCAATTTTTAAGCTCAGGTGAGCAAAAGTGGGGTCGTTTATGTGGCCTGACTATGTTGTTACCTCATGGCTATGAAGGTCAAGGTCCAGAGCATAGCTCTGCTCGTTTAGAGCGTTACTTACAGTTGTGTGCTGATCACAATATGCAAGTGTGTGTGCCTTCAACACCTGCACAGGTTTATGCTATGTTGCGTCGTCAGTCGGTTCGTCCGTTGCGTCGTCCACTGATTGTTATGACGCCAAAATCATTACTTCGCCACCCGTTAGCTGTTTCATCCATTGAAGAGCTAGCACAAGGCACATTCCACAATATGATTGATGAAGTAGATGATCTCGATCCGGCTAACGTTGAACGAGTGGTGTTCTGTAGCGGTAAAGTATATTACGAGTTACTGCAAGAACGTCGAAAACTTGAGTTAAATAATGTCGCTATTGTGCGTGTGGAGCAATTATATCCGTTCCCGCATCAGGAAATGGACGAAATTATGGCTCGTTACCAGCACGTAAAAGATTTTGTCTGGTGTCAAGAAGAACCACAAAACCAAGGTGCTTGGTATTGTTCGCAGCACCATTTCTGGGATGCAATTCCAGCGGGCGCGAACCTAACTTATGCTGGCCGTAAAGCCTCGGCAGCACCTGCGTGTGGCTATATGTCAACACATACTAAAGAACAAAACGCGTTAGTTGCTGACGCATTAACAATTAAAAAGTAAGGGATAAGAGATGACAACCGAAATTAAGGTTCCTGTTCTTCCTGAGTCAGTTGCAGATGCTACAGTAGCAACTTGGCACGTTAGCGTTGGTGATACAGTAACTCGTGACCAAAACCTAGTTGATATTGAAACAGACAAAGTTGTGCTTGAAGTAGTTGCGCCTGAAGATGGCGTGATCACTGAAATTACACAAGCAGATGGTGCAACGGTTTTAGGTGAACAAGTTATTGCAATTCTAGGCGCGGGTGAGCAAGCTAGCGCACCAGCTCAGTCAAATGATCAACCAGCAGCGTCTTCATCGGCGCCAGCAGCAGAAGGTAAAGAAGTGGACATTAAAGTACCTGTACTTCCAGAGTCAGTAGCGGATGCTACAATCGCAACTTGGCATGTTCAACCAGGTGAAGCAGTAAGCCGTGACCAAAACCTAGTTGATATTGAAACTGATAAAGTTGTTTTAGAGGTTGTTGCACCAGAAGACGGTGTAATGGGTGAACACGTGCACGCAGAAGGCGACACGGTATTAGGTGAGCAAGTGATTGGTAAAATCACAGCAGGTGGTGCACCAGCTGCATCATCAGAAGCCAAAGCTGACGCAGCACCGCAAGCGTCTTCAGATGAGAGCTCAGATGTACTGACGCCATCTGTACGTCGTCTAATTGCAGAAAAAGGCCTAGATGCGTCTAAGATTAAAGGTACAGGTAAGGGCGGTCGTATTACCAAAGAAGATGTTGATACATTCTTAAAAGCACCGGCTGCTAAGCCTGCTGCAGCAGCGTCTTCTACACCTGCTGCACCTGTGGGTGAGCGTACACAAAAGCGTGTACCAATGACGCGTCTTCGTAAGACGATTGCCAACCGTCTACTTGAAGCTAAAAACTCAACAGCAATGTTAACAACGTTCAACGAAGTGAACATGAAACCAATCATGGATCTTCGTAAGCAATATCAAGAAGTGTTTGAAAAACGCCATGGTATTCGCCTAGGCTTTATGTCTTTTTATGTGAAAGCAGTAACGGAAGCACTTAAGCGTTTTCCTGATGTAAACGCATCTATTGATGGCGATGATATCGTTTATCACAACTACTTTGATATTAGTATTGCAGTGTCAACACCACGTGGTCTAGTAACACCTGTATTGCGTGATTGTGACAAATTATCTGTTGCTGAAATTGAAAAAAGCATCCGCGAGCTCGCGCTTAAAGGTCGTGATGGTAAGTTAACTGTTGAAGATATGACTGGTGGTAACTTTACTATTACTAACGGTGGTGTGTTTGGTTCGTTACTATCAACACCTATCATTAATTTGCCTCAGTCTTCAATCTTGGGCATGCACAAAATTCAAGAACGCCCAATGGCGGTAAATGGCAAAGTAGAAATCTTGCCTATGATGTATTTGGCACTAAGCTATGACCACCGTCAAATTGATGGTAAGGAATCTGTAGGTTTCTTAGTTACGATTAAAGACCTATTAGAAGACCCGACACGTTTATTACTAGACGTTTAATCGTAATTGATTAGATATTAAGCTGTATGTTTGTTCATACAGCTTTTTTTTTGCGCCTTTGGTCTAACTAGGGTTTTCATCGTAAGCCTTGGGATCTATACTAGGAGCGCAATTTGGGATAGCTGATTATTTGCATAAATATTCAGCTTTTTTAGTATAAGAAATTGGATAAAGCATCATGAATTTGCATGAGTATCAGGCAAAACAACTATTTGCCGACTATGGTTTGCCAGTATCTGAGGGGTTCGCTTGTGATACACCTCAGGAAGCGGTAGAAGCAGCTGCTAAAATTGGCGGCGACAAATGGGTAGTTAAATGTCAAGTACACGCCGGTGGCCGTGGTAAAGCAGGTGGTGTTAAGCTTGCTGATAGCAAAGAAGAAATTCGCGCATTTGCTGAAAACTGGTTAGGTAAAAACTTAGTAACTTACCAAACGGACGAAAAAGGTCAGCCAGTTGCTAAAATTTTAGTAGAAAGCTGCACAGATATCGCGAACGAATTATACCTAGGTGCTGTTGTAGACCGTGCAACACGTAAAGTTGTGTTCATGGCGTCTACTGAAGGCGGTGTTGAAATTGAAACCGTTGCAGAAGAAACACCAGAGCTAATCCATAAAGCTGAAATTGATCCTCTAGTTGGCCCACAGGCTTACCAAGGTCGTGAGCTAGGCTTCAAGCTAGGTCTAAACCCAGTACAAATTAAACAATTTGTTAAGATCTTCATGGGTCTTGCAAATATGTTTAACAATCATGATTTCGCATTACTAGAGATCAATCCACTAGTAATCACTGATGAAGGTAACCTTCACTGTCTTGATGGTAAAATCGGTGTGGACGGTAATGCATTATTCCGTCAGCCTAAGATCCGTGAATTTCACGACCCATCACAAGAAGATGCCCGTGAAGCTCACGCAGCAAGCTTTGAGCTTAACTACGTTGCACTAGATGGTAACGTAGGTTGTATGGTTAACGGTGCAGGCCTAGCGATGGGTACTATGGATATCGTAAACCTACATGGCGGCAAGCCAGCTAACTTCTTAGATGTTGGTGGCGGCGCAACAAAAGAGCGTGTAGCTGAAGCATTCAAGATTATCTTATCTGATGACAATGTTAAAGCTGTGCTAGTTAACATCTTCGGTGGTATTGTACGTTGTGACATGATCGCAGAAGGTATTATCGGTGCAGTTAAAGAAGTTGGCGTTCAAGTACCAGTAGTAGTACGTTTAGAAGGTACTAATGCTGAACTAGGTCGTGAAGTTTTAGCTAACTCAGACCTTGACATTATCGCTGCAGAATCACTAACTGATGCTGCACAGAAAGTTGTTGCTGCTGCGGAGGGCAAATAATGTCTGTATTAATTAATAAAGAGACTAAAGTAATTTGTCAGGGTTTCACTGGCGGTCAAGGTACTTTCCACTCTGAGCAAGCTATCCAGTATGGTACGCAGATGGTTGGTGGTGTGTCTCCTGGTAAAGGTGGTCAAACTCACTTAGGTCTTCCTGTATTTAACACAGTACGTGATGCGGTAGAAGAAACAGGCGCAACGGCATCGGTTATCTATGTACCAGCAGCTTTTTGTAAAGATGCAATTTTAGAAGCAATCGATGCTGGTATCGAGCTTATCGTTTGTATCACTGAAGGCATTCCAACGCTTGATATGGTTGACGTTAAAGTTAAGCTTGATCAAACGGGTGTGCGTATGATTGGTCCTAACTGCCCTGGTGTTATCACTCCGGGTGAAACCAAAATTGGTATCATGCCTGGCCATATCCATAAGCCAGGTAAAGTAGGCATTGTTTCTCGCTCTGGTACGTTAACGTATGAAGCGGTTAAGCAAACTACAGATGCAGGTTTCGGTCAGTCTTCATGTGTTGGTATCGGTGGTGACCCAATCCCTGGTACTAACTTTATTGACGTACTAGAAATGTTCCAAAATGACCCTCAAACAGAAGCAATCGTGATGATTGGTGAAATTGGTGGTACTGCGGAAGAAGAAGCAGCTGAGTACATCAAAGCGAACGTGACTAAACCTGTTGTTTCTTACATTGCTGGTGTAACTGCACCAGAAGGTAAGCGTATGGGGCACGCAGGTGCGATTATCGCAGGTGGTAAAGGTACAGCAGACGAGAAGTTTGCAGCTCTTGAAGCCGCAGGTGTTAAAACTGTGCGTTCTCTTGCAGATATCGGTGTTGCACTAAAAGAAAAAGCAGGTTGGTAATAACCGCTTAACTTCAAAGTAAATACTAAATGCCAGTCTATATGACTGGCATTTTTCATTATGGGCTTTTAATTTATTATACTTATTGGATTAAATAAATGATCAGATATTGCAACTGAAAATGGCTTAATAATCGGGCAAAAACTTCGGTATATAGTTATTCTACATGAGCCATTTAACGGGCTAAAATGATTAATTTTTTAATAAATGGTTTTATTTTCGGTTGTTATTTTGCAAGAGCGATAGCATGGTAGGAGTGATTCTGATTTTTTTGCGTAACTAAATTAAGATACTTTTGCTTATATTCTGCTGGCCATAGAGCGCCACCGTTAGCATGAAATTTTTTGCAGTCGTAAAGCTAATATTGAATATAGCTTTGAACTAGTTCATCAATTGTTGGTTGTAATTGGGTAATTGCCCAATTAACTTGTTTTAACAAATCTTTATTAGTAGGACTCTTTTTAATTATAAAATGTACTTGGTTGTCATGAACTATATATGGCCATGGCTTGATGTCTTTATAGCCCTTAGTTCTTTTAATATAAAGGCCAGAAATAATGTCATCTACAATAAAGTCGACGCGTTTTTTCAGGAGCATGTCTGCTCTGCGATCTGAACTTGAAATTTTTACAAATTGATTTTGGTATTTTGGCAGCTTGCTTAGTTTAGCGATCTCTTTGCCATAAAATGAACCGATACTGAGACCAATTATCTTTTGTTTGTCTAATAGCTCAGGTAAACTCTTAATTGGGTAAGCGTCTAAATAACTAAAAAGTCTCATTTTTTCATATCTATATGGTTTTGAAAAATAGCCAAATTGTGCCCTTTGCTCTGTATAGCTAACCATTACAGCTACATCAATATCTCCATTTTCTATTTGCTCTAAGGCACGTGCACTTGATGGTAGGCGAACATATTTAACACAAATATCAATCGAGTCGAATATAATTTTTGCAATTTCAATATCTAAGCCATGTGCTTTGCCTTGGTAAAAATAAGTCAGAGGAGGCCAATCAGCAACCAATCCGAGCTGAACAGTTTGAGAACAGCTTTGATGTGCATAACCTTTTGTTATATAAATTAAAATACATATTAAAGCTATTTTTGATAACGGCAGCAAAATTATTTCCAATGGAACATATATCCTACTAAATTTAGTCAAGTTTGGAAAAATTAAATAATTTTAGTGAATATTTTTTCTAGGTGTACTTTCAAAGAGAATACGGGACGATAAGAGTTTTATTATCTCATCTATATTTCTTTGCATTTAAAAATCAGCCCTGCATAATTGCGCAAAAAATTAAAAGTGTCTTTCATGCAGTTAGGAATTGGTGAAATGGCAGCGTTGTTCGCTGCATTTGTGTGGGCAAGTTCAACATTACTGTACAAGCGCTTCAGCCATAGTTTATCGCCCTTGCAACTTAATGTTAGTAAGGGGGTTCTAGCAGGGTTGATGATGCTCATTGCTGTTATCATTACTCAGGATTGGCAAATACCTGAATTTAAGGAAAGTTGGTATTGGTTAATTGCTAGCGGCATTATTGGTATAGCGATTGGAGACAGCGCTTACTTTGCTGCCCTAAGAAATATTGGGCCAGCAAGAACGTTAATTGTCGAGTCATTTGCCCCGGTTATTGCTGGTATACTGAATATTGTAATATTGGGAAGTTATTTATCTGTACAGGCATGGTTTGGTATTTCACTTACAATAATAGGTGTTTTGATAGCGCTTAAACCTAAGCACATTCTACCCCAAATTGAACGCGGTATTTATTATAAAGGCGTATTATTTGCCTTGTTAGCTGCTTTTTGCCAAGCTGCTGGTATGGTAATGTCTAAGGGTGCGATGAACATTGAACAAACAAGTAGTCTATGGGCTGCGTTAATTCGTCTATTCAGTGGTACTTTTTGTGTCGCTATTATTGTTGCTTGTTTGAAAGAGCATAATCTTAAACAGTCCATTAGATTGCATAATGTCGAAGGGAAGACTTGGTTATTTATAGCGGTATTTTTTGGGACGTTCATTGGCTTATGGTTGCAGCTTTTATCGGTTAAGCACACCGACCCTGCAATTGCTCAAACCGTTTTTGCTACGGCCCCTTTGATGGTTATGACACTTGGCCTTATTAAAAATGAACCTATAACTGCAAACATGGTAGGTGGTGGAGTTTTGGCTTTTGTTGGTGTCGGGGCACTGTTACTTGGCTAGCCTTTTGCGAGTGATGCAATTGTTTATACCAATTGCATCACCAGATGGATTACCTAACTTGGTTAGTAAGCTCTGAACGCCTATCCAATGCCTCTTGTAAATTAAACAGTGTTACATTAGCAATCTGCTCTAGTGCTTCTTGAGTAAAAAAACCTTGGTGGCCTGTGATTAATACATTGGGAAAGCTCACAAGACGAGAAAATACGTCATCTTGAATAATTTCGTCACTACGGTTTTTAAAGAATAGCTCTGACTCTTGTTCATATACATCGAGCCCTAAATAACCTAATGTACTGTTTTTTAAGGCTCGAATACAAGCTTTTGTATCTATGAGCGCGCCACGGCTGGTGTTTATCAGCATAACACCGGGTTTCATTTTATTAAATGCATTATCATTTATCATATGGTGAGTTGCATCACTTAGCGGGCAGTTCAAACTGATGATATCACTTTGTTCTAGCAGCATATCCAAAGAGGATAAAGTGTATGAACCCTCACCTATATTTGGATCGTAAACGAGTATATTGGCTCCAAAACCGTTCAAAATAGCAATTAACGCTTGACCTATCTTTCCTGCGCCTATTACCCCAACTGTTTTGTTGTGCAGGTTAAAGCCTAGTAAACCATTTAAATCAAAGTTATCTTCTCGAACTCGATTGTACGCTTTATGTGTTTTACGACTCAGTGTTAGCATTAATGCAATACAATGCTCAGCAACCGCTTCGGGGCTGTAAGCTGGTACTCTAACAACTTTAATACCCAGTGCTTGAGCTGTTTTAATATCAACATTATTAAAGCCTGCGCAGCGTAATGCGAGCGTCTGAATACCTGACTCAGCTAGTTCTGTTAGTACAGTTTTATTTAAAGTATCATTTACAAAAGCACAGACTGCATCAAAACCTTGACATAGTGCAGTAGTTTGCTCGTTCAGTGACTCACTGAAGTAGCTTAACTCTATTTGAGGATGATCTTTTAATGCCTCTGAAAAAAAAGGCTTTTCATAATTTTGCGAACTGAATAGGGCTACTTTCATCATTTAATTGGCTCTCAATGACAGGTTTTAAAGTATCTGGTTTTGTCCTTGGTGCATACCGAGAAACCAGCTCTCCCTGTGAGTTTACTAAAAACTTGGTAAAGTTCCATTTAATTGCACGGTTCTGGGCAATTCCCCTAGTATTTGATTTCAAATAATTAAATAGAGGATGAGCATCAGGGCCGTTCACTTGCACTTTATCACATACCATAAAGCTTAAGCCAAAATGACTTTTGTAAAATTCATTTAACATAGCGCCTTCTAGCGGTTCATTTCGGCCAAACTGATTGCATGGAAAGGCCAAAATTTCAAATCCGTAGTTTTTATATTGTCGATATAGTTTTTCTAAAGCACTCAGTTGTGCAGCAAAACTACACTTGCTGGCGATATTGACTATCAGCAAGGTTTTCCCCTGCATTTGTTTCAGTGCGAGCATTTCGCCATTAATTAGTTTGACACTGTAGCGATGTATTGTTTCCAAAGCTTAGACTCCTTGCCCGCTAAATCTACTGTTAAGATATTTCATAATTCATTCGTGTTTTTCATTTGCTATACCTGTATGAGTTAGGTATAAAAACTCCATTATCGATACCATAACAACGAAATAGGACAGAATTATGTCAATGAGAATTGCGTTCATTGGATTAGGTGTGATGGGCTTCCCCATGGCTGGCCACTTAGCCAATGCAGGTCACCAAGTAACGGTATACAACCGCACTGATACTAAAGCCCAAGCTTGGGCTGAAAAACATAAAGGACAGTGGGCTAAAACCCCTGCATTAGCATCGAACAACGCCGATATAGTGTTTATGTGTGTTGGTAATGACGATGATTTACGTTCTGTTGTATATGGTAATTCTGGGGTGTTAGAGGGCATGGCCGAGGGGGCAATACTGGTCGACCATACGACAACGTCTGCAAAAGTGGCAGTTGAGGTAGCACAAAAAGCAAGTGAAAAAAATGTAACGTTTTTAGATGCACCCGTGTCAGGTGGCCAAGCAGGGGCAGAAAATGGCGTATTAACTGTCATGGTAGGTGGCGAGCAAGCCGTGTTTGATATTGTAGAACCTGTTATGTCGGCTTACAGCAAATTTTCTCAATTATTAGGTAAAGTAGGTAGCGGGCAAACTTGTAAAATGGTGAATCAAATTTGTATTGCGGGTGTAGTACAAGGCTTAGCTGAAGGGCTTCATTTTGCTAAACAAGCTGGCTTAGATGGTGAAAAAGTGATTGAGACTATTTCTAAAGGCGCGGCAGGTTCTTGGCAAATGGAAAATCGTTACAAGACCATGTTAGCTGGAGAGTATGAGTTTGGCTTTGCAGTGGAGTGGATGCGCAAAGATTTAGGCATTGCACTTGATGAAGCGCGTAATAATGGTGCATCGCTACCATTGACGGCTATGGTCGATCAATACTACGCGGATGTGCAAGCACTTGGTGGTGGGCGCTTTGATACATCAAGTCTATTGGCGAGGCTTGATGCGATTCATGATAAAAAATCGTGAGTTAAAACGCTAAACTGATGCTTAAAGCCAATTGCTTAGGAGATCCTTAGCGTTGTCAAAATAACTAAACGCTGCTTGTTTAAGTGTTTGCCATTCTTAACTCGCTTAAGAATTTCATTACACTTAAACCTGCGACATTGAGTGTCTAGACGTTTTTTATTAAGTTTACAGTTGTCTATAAGCTTTGTGCGTAATGGTAAAGTGCTTTTAAAATACTTAGATTTTTCTCGTTTCCATCATTTTCATGTACTAAGTTCTCAAGTGTTAGCATAAAATCCTCAGCGCTAATTGATGGATTATCCTCACCATGCATTAGCTTGTTTTGACAATATTTTCGCCAGCTATCTAGCTCTTGAGGATTGAGTGTTCCCGGCCAATTGCGAGCACGATAACGAAATAGCATAGTCGTAAACTTAGCATCGTCAAAAGTTAGATTTAGTGTACTCAGTGCTTGGGGTTGCGCATCGCGAATAATGGCGAACTTAGCTTTATCGGCTTTACTGGTAAAACCGTTGTATAGTTGATAGTCAGGGTTAGTATTTTCGGCAAAGTTACCTTGCTCATTAAATACTTGCGCTACTTTATCGCGTAATTCTGGGTGTGCTTTAAGTACTTTGAGGTGCTCTAAACATTGTGATCTATCTATACCTAGCCTTGCTGCATTTTCAGGTAGCAAGGTTTTGGCGGGGGCCAAAATAGGGCACTTGTTTACATGTACCAGTTTTAACCCTGCTGGCAACTCACCTTCGGCTAAATCACGGTGTTTGGTATATAATCGTTCCCGCAATTGCTCAACCGATAAATCTAGCAGTACTTGTGGGTTATGCGTTAAATTAAAACATACAACGGCATTTTTATTAACAGGATGAAAGCTCATAGGTGCAATCCAGGTTGTGCAACCTTGAGTAGCTGGAATACGTGACGATGTGTGGACTAATGGCTGCATATTATAAACATCTACCATCTCTAATAGTGTTTTTTTGTGCCGCAAGCCGAAAAAGAATTGAAATAACTTAGGCTGCTTTTCTTTAATCAACTTAGCCAGTGCAATAGTTGCAGTTACATCACTGAGCGCATCGTGAGCAGCACCATGCTCAATACCATTAGCCACTGTTAAATGCTCTAGTCTAAAACTTGGGGTGCCATCATCTTTTAACGGCCATTCAATACCTTCCGGGCGAAGCGCATAACAGGCTCGTACTAAATCGATTATATCCCAGCGGCTGTTACCGTTTTTCCACTCGCGCTCGTATGGGTCATAAAAGTTTCGATAAAAACTATAACGGGTTACTTCGTCGTCAAAGCGAATACTGTTATAGCCCGCTACACAGGTATCTGGATGACTAAATTCAGCATGTATTTTGGCCATAAACTCAGCCTCAATTAACCCATGTTTCTGTGCATGCTGCGGGGTGATCCCGGTGATCAAACACGCTTCAGGGTGAGGTAAATAGTCCGGTGCGGGTTTACAGTATTCAATCAGCGGCTCGCCAATAATGTTTAAGTCTAAGTCTGTACGAATACCTGCAAACTGGCTTGGGCGGTCTTTTTGTGGTGAAGCCCCCCAAGTTTCATAATCATGCCAAAAGATAGTTGCGGTATTATTGTTATAGTTTTTTGTATTTTGCTGGGTTTTATTCATATAAAAATCAATGCTCTGCTATCTTTTTTATGGCTATAGATAAATTACTAATTAACTGGCTCTTATAGCTTAGTGTGTATAGTTGTGTATATAAAAAATCAATGAGTGTACAGGCGAAAAGCGACATAGATTAAGCCATATTCACAGCATTTGAGTATTAGCACATTATCACATAGTGAAGGGTTTTGGGTAAAACGGAATTCTTTGTTTAACGACTATTGTAAGACTGTATATATACACCAAGCATTGCGTTTTTTCCGACATGCCGAAATTTCTGTTTTATTACTAAGTCATTTATTTGTCTCAATATCCGGTCGTTTTTAATGCAACTGGTATACTTTCATGTCCATATAAGCCCCTAGAATAAGCAAGGCTTTAAATACAGCTACCCGACAGCAAAGCTTTTGTATGATTTAGAAGCTTTTTTGTTATAGAGGCTACACGCTAGCTCAATTTATTATGTAACTGCTCATGCAGCTTTTTAAATCGTCTCAAGATAAACAAGTATGCAAGTACAAGTTGTAAAAAATATAAACTGCCACCACTTGATGTTTTCGATTCTGAAATGCTGCCGTCATCTATTTTAGTCTTATTAATGTTCACTTTTTGCGACCATCGAGTAGGGTCTAATGGAAAATCATCGTTATCATCTAAGTATCCATCATTATCATCATCGTTGTCTTGATTGTTACCAATGCCATCGGAGTCAGTGTCTAGCCATTCATTACTATCCAATGAGAAGGCATCAAGGTGATCTAAATGACTATCGTTATCATCATCTGTGTCTGTATTGTTGCCGAGCCCATCTTTGTCAGTATCGAACCATTCTGTTGCGTTAAAAGGAAATACATCGTCTACATCAAGATAGCCATCATTGTCATCATCAAGATCTGAATTATCGCCAATTCCATCTAAATCATAATCAAGCCACTCATTTGCATTAAGAGGGAATACATCGTCTACATCAAGGTAGCCATCGTTGTCATCATCAACATCGATATTATTACCAAGACTATCAGAGTCGGTATCTAACCATTCAGTTTCATCAAAAGGAAAATCATCGTGGGTATCTAAATATCCATCGTTATCATCATCGGTATCGCTATTGTCTCCGATACCATCGTGATCAAAGTCGTACCATTCTAAAGCATTGTTTGGGAATTCATCTCTTAAATCTACAAAGCCATCACCATCACTGTCTAAAGTGCTATATCTAAAAAGACTCCAACTTCCAGCTCGAAATTCATCAACATTATTTACGCCATTATTATTACTATCTGTTTCTGCATCATTTGCGTCATAAGGGTTCAATCCATTGATGTATTCATAGCCATTACTCATACCATCATTATCACTGTCTCTGTCTTGTGCATCGTTAATTCCATCACGGTCAGAATCCAAGACTAACAACTCATTTAAAGTACCACCGGATACGACTGCATCACTGAGCAAAATTGATTTTCTTAAGAGATTATCTGCAAACTTTATCCGTAAACTAGAAAGCGATACGGTATCTGTAGGCGGTAATTTAATCCGCATTTTTATCGTTTGATCTAATTCATTGCTACTGATAACTACTTGTTCTGTTTGTAGAGGTTGCCACGAAGCGTTTTGAGATAGCTCTGCTGTGACGACGATGTCTCCCAGTGATGATGCAATGTTCTTAACAATATAGGTTAATTCAACGCTATCTTTGTGTTCATTGGCTTCTTGGACTTGGTAGTCAATATGTTCTATGTGAAACTGGATATCGTTTGCCTGAGAATTGAGCTGATGCTGCGTTGTTACGACAGGGGCACTTACGCCAGCTAGATAGTTATCAGCAAGGGTAATAAATTGAGTCGTCTCGCAGTTTTTCGCTTTATTTTTGGCTTTTGTAAAACCAAGCATACGGTTGTCTATAAAAGACAGGTTTTTGTTGCGTTTTGCGATAATTATGTTGTCACAAACGAGTATTGAGTCATTAATGTAGTGTGTAAAAAGGATGCCATTATTATCTGTGAGTTCATCATAAAACCTTAAGTCGGTGTTGAAGCCAACTTGAGCGCTGTCTGCAAAAACACCTTGCCAATTGATATCTATATTTTGACTAAGGTTATTCTCACTTTGGCGCTCAATACCCTTGTTAGCAAAGTGGAATGGGGTTGTTGCGATATACCGATTGGCGGATGATTGCTCATGTACTTCAAATTTATAATAACTGGCATGCTGACTTTGTGTGCTATTACCATGAATATTTACGGTAAAATCACTGTTAAAGCTCGCGGCTTTATTCATTGTTAAAGAGTCGTAGGCGCGGCCAGAAGTTTCAAAGCCAGATACATTGGTATCAAACACCTGGGTATTGTGAGTAAAGTTGATGTGGTTATACAAATACCAATTGTGTGCTTTTTGCTCTTTTGCAAAAACGTTAAACACGGTGTTACTTTGTTCGCCGTTAAGAGATATTAACTGAGGCTTATTTAAGCCTCTTACGCTATTTGACCAAGCATACAAATGATAGTCATCGCTTGTGCTTTGCTTATCGCCAAACATCAGGGCGTAGCTAAATGTATCTTCTTCAGGAACAGTGGAAACAAACACGGGCTTTTTCGCAAAAGCGTCATTAAGAGATTGCTTGAAAAACTTTGTCCAGCGGCGCATTTGCTGATAGTTAACAACCTCAAAAAATACTCCAAAGCCCTCTAAATCTTCTAAATTTCTGGATTGACCTTGATGATCAAGCCATTCATTCACTTGAACTTTATGTACCGCATTTGATGCTAAAAGTAGCAATTCATCTTGTTGTGAAATTTTTAGCGTTTTAACAATAATAGCGTGCTTGTCTGCTAAGTCATACCAAGCATGCAAAGTATAGGTACCCGGTCTTAACAGATACTCAGTTTGATATGTGTATTTATTGGTGTAAGAGCCATTATCATCATGCTCATAAAGCCAGCTTTCTTTAATTTGGTCATTTGAATTAACGCTATATTGAATAGCATCGAGTACTAAAATAGGAACTTGAAAGTCATCGCTAAGTACCAAAGAAAATTGATGTAAGAAGTTATCTGCATATGCTAATGAATTATTTACTTTAGCTTTTATGCTAAATGTATGTGCCTTGCCTGGTGCAATAGTTACTGAGGGCGACCCTTCAACATACATATTCACATCATCACTTGCCTTGTCATGTTCAATCTTTGGCGCTAAAGTAACAGGCTGTTTTGAGATATTGGTAATTGTAATTGTTTGTGATTGTTGCCATTGTTCTAAATTTCTATCTAATTTACCAAGCATAATCTGTGATTTGGACGCTACCAATTTACTTTTGAGGGCACTTGATATGTCTAATCGGCCATTACCTTCTAAAGTAAATGGAGAGTAAATAGAGCGTGCACTATTAACCACTAATGACTTAAGTTGTGCGGGTTGCATTGTGGGGTACTGCTCTTTTAATAAAGCAACTAAGCCTGCAACATGTGGTGCCGCCATTGATGTACCAGACATGCGTATGCGACCCGTTTTTACTGCAAGTGAATTTATCAGGTCACCCTGAGCGACGAGGTCGGGTTTTTGAAAGTCTGATGAAACCACGGGACCTTGTGAGCTAAAACTAGAAATATCATAGCTTGCATTTGTCGATGGCCCATGTGAGCCTACCGTAATCGCAAGTTGCGCATTTGCTGGACTGCCAATGGTTTGTGGACCTTGTTTGCCAAGGTTTCCTGCTGCTACCACCACCGTGATGCCTTGCTTAACAATGTTGTTTACCGCGATAGTGACTGGGTCATCGATACTACCCGGGCCACTTAAGCTCATGTTAATCACATCAGCAGCATCGTCGGTTGCAGGGTTGCCATCTGGGTCCAGTGCATGTTCTAACGCTTGCAGTATAGCGCTAACAGGACAGGTTGTATTACAGACTTTGTAAGCCAGTAGCTGCGCATCGGGTGCAATACCTTGCATTTGGCCATTGGCTGCAATAACGCCTGCTACATGGGTACCATGGCCGTTACTATCAATTGGGTCTGTATTTGCATCAAGAAAATTGTATCCGCCTTTAACTTTGCAGTTTTTGCCAAAGCAGCCGCCTAAATCAGGGTGGGTGTAGTCAATTCCAGAATCAAGGACGGCCACAGTAATACCTTTACCGGTATATTTTTGAAGCATTCTACCTGCGGTCGTTACGGTGGTGTTCGTTATCTGTGTGTTTATCGGGGGTAATGTTTTATTTTCAACAAGGTGCACCTTTTTGACAACAGCAAGGCGTTTTAGCGTGTCTATTTGTGAATGTGTAGCTGAAAGTGCAAAACCATTAAAGACTTTATAATATTTAGAGCGGACTTTTAGCGTTGGGTAGTCTTGAGCTAAAATATCCATGAACTGCTTTTGAGGATTTGCAATCCGTTGTTTTGCTTGATGCGTTTCACTATTGTTTAATGACTTTAATAGCCTTTCATTGGCATAGAGTGCAGGTTCATTTAATTGCACAATTATCTCAAAGGTACTTTGCTGAGTTACTGATGTTTTTTTTACATGCGTATCTGCATAGGTATTTAAACTCAGTATCATAACAATGAAGTAGATAAATCTAGGTCTGATGTTAGGGATATTTGATGCCATTGATGTTATTTTTGCAATTCTGCTTGTTGCCAAAAGCTCGACATCATACACATATATGGTGCTTTTACTTATCCTGCTGCAGGGGTTTTTGTTAAGAATTGTAAATTTCATAACTACACTATGAGTAAAAAGCGTTTACATTTAATATGTTGCTCAAGATTAAGTTGAAATTTAAATGTAGGGAGATAACGATGTTATTAAGGTATTTATTAGCTTTATTACTTATTTTTACATTCAAAGTGAGTGCTCAACAGACGATTACGCAACAGCAATTGTTGAGCAATCAAATGTCAAAGCATCCGTATACGATCATAGATGTTCGCAGTGCAGAAGAGTTTGCGACAGGGCACTTAAAAGGTGCAATTAATATTCCCTTTAATGCAATTGAACAGCATACAGTTTTACTTAACAAGGTAAAAAGCGACCAACTTGTTGTTTATTGCCGTTCTGGCCGTAGAGCAGGTATTTTTATCGATGCATTACAAGAAAAAGGGTTTAACTTGCTGCATCTAGAAGGAGACATGAACGGTTGGTTAAATGCAAAACTGCCTGTGTTAAAAAATTAGTATTTAATTGTGGGTGATGTAAATAAACCTAAGAAACTAACTTCTTAGGTTTATTAAATACTATTTTAAGCCTTTTTGTGTGTATAAGGTAACCTTCTCGGATACTAATGTCACTTTGATATGCTGGTCTTCATTACCCCAGATACAGTTAGTATGTAGAGTTTTTTCTTCACAATTATCTGCAGAACCTAAAATTGCTTCAATTTCTGTTTTATCCATTCCGACAGTTACTTTATTGTAGTTTTCAATATTGACTTTTGAGCAGCCAACAAGTGTTAATATTGCCGCAGCAACTAATAGCTTCTTCATGATTTCCCCGTTCCTAGTGTTGATATTTTCTAATTTGAAAGATAATTCCAAGCTTTGGATGATCTAAATAGTGTATGTCTCCGCTGTAGACACGTGTAAACTGTGACATTCTTGCTTTTTCAATTGCACCATCTTCTAATTGATAACGAATATCAAGATTGCTTGTTACATATAAGTAATGCCGCACATGGATCTTTAGTAACCCTTCGAGTTGCCAATTATCTTTGTCACCTTCTTTGTGTAACTCAAAAGGTGGATTTAAGAGTCCTGAATATCCATCTTGCTGCACTGTATTGACAAGTTTATTACTGACTGGAGATTTAAACCGTTTTCCCCCGTAGATTTTGATAAAAGGGGCCCGCCGTTGATTTTGCTCCGGAAATCGCCATCCCGTATGTAAAATCGGTTTTTGTCCCTTGCGTTGCAGTTTTTTTAAAATATTTGAAAATTGTAATTGTTGCTCTGACAATAGATAAATGTTGTCCATATGCTCTTGTGGTTGTGCATAGGGTGAAATAGGTAATGTCTCATAGCGAGAAATATAATCGTAGCTTTCAGGGCAGCTCCAAGAATAAGAGCCATCTAGCTTATTTATTAGCGCACGAGGGTCAAAATCAGAGTCGCCGTCAAGGCAGCGCTGCTGTCCTTGCGCGTTGAAGCCTCTGGTGAGTAAATCGCGTTGATTTTTACCGTCAATCTCAGGGTGAGCCAATGTAAAGTCTTCACGTAACATCGACGCAGGTTGTTGCTCAAAAGCAATCATTTCTACCTCAAACCAACGTACTGCATGTGCTGAGAACGGTTGTGTAATTAGCAACAAAGTGAACGCTGATTTTAATATTAAGTGCTTCATGCAACAGCCTTTTTCTGAAAGTCCTCTATCATAGCATCAATGAGCTTTAAGCGCTCTTTGGCATTTTTTTCTTCAATGGCAAAGCGTAGTTTGTTGGCACCTTCCATTTTGTACACGCGCGGGTTGCTTTGTATCAAACCAATGATGAATGCTGGGTTAACTTTGGTTGTTTCATTGAACTCAAAGTAACCCCCCTTAATATTTGCCTCAATTTTACTGACACCTAAGTCACTGGCTTTTATTTTCAAAAGCTGTACTTGAAATAGGTTTTTAGCTGCATCAGGCAGTAAACCAAATCGGTCAATTAACTCCACTTGAAGCTCATCTAATTCATCAGCACTTTTTGCACTGGCAATGCGTTTGTACATGCTAAGACGCATATTAACATCAGGAATGTAGTCATCGGGGAGCAGTGCGGGAATTTTAAGCTCAACATCAGTATGTTGTTGTAAAAGATTATCAAGCGTTGGCTCTTTGCCATCTTTGAGTGCTTGTACGGCCTGATCAAGCATCTCCATGTATAAATTAAAACCTACCGATTGAATTTGGCCACTTTGGTCATCCCCAAGTAGCTCACCAGCTCCGCGTATCTCTAAATCATGGGTTGCTAGGGCAAAACCGGCGCCCAAGTCTTCTAGTGATTCTATCGCTTGCAGGCGCTTAACTGCGTCTTTAGTTAAAGTTTGCGTACTTTTGGTAAGCAAATAAGCGTACGCTTGATGATGGCTACGCCCAACACGACCACGTAACTGGTGCATTTGCGCAAGCCCTAACCGGTCTGCTCTATCCATGATAATCGTATTTGCAGTAGGTATATCAATGCCAGTTTCGATAATAGTAGTACATACTAATACGTTATGCTTTTGATGATAAAAGTCACTCATCAAGTGCTCAAGTTCTCGCTCTCGCATTTGTCCATGAGCAACCGCAACGCTTGCTTCTGGCACTAATTGTGCAATATCTGCGGCTGTTCTTTCAATTGTCTCTACATTATTGTGCAAAAAGTAAACTTGCCCACCGCGCTTGATCTCTCGTAAAATTGCTTCGCGGATAAGTTCATCATTACGCTCTTTCACAAAGGTTTTTATTGCCAGACGTTTTGCAGGTGGTGTTGCGATGATAGATAAGTCACGCATACCGCTCATTGCCATATTCAATGTACGTGGAATCGGGGTTGCAGTGAGCGTTAGTATATCTACATCGGCTCTTAGCTGTTTGATTTTTTCTTTTTGACGCACGCCAAAACGGTGCTCTTCATCTACTATTAGTAAGCCTAAATCACTAAACTTGATGTTTTCTTGGATCAGTTTGTGAGTGCCAATTACAATATCAATTTGACCAGTCGATAGTTTATCTAGTGTCTCTTTTTGTTGTTTTGAACTATTAAAACGCGATAGTACGCCTACCTCAACGGGTAAGTCGGCAAAGCGGTCTTTAAAGTTCTCAAAATGCTGTTGAGCTAATAAAGTAGTAGGCACTAATACAGCAACTTGTTTATTATCATTTATAGCAGCAAATGCGCCACGCATGGCTACTTCCGTTTTTCCAAAACCAACATCACCACACACTAACCTATCCATTGCTTGGTTTGATTGCATATCAGCTAAAACAGCTTCTATGGCATTGCGTTGGTCATCGGTCTCTTCAAATGGAAAACTTGTTGCAAAGTCGCGGTACATTGCGCCATCTAACTTAAACGCAAAACCAGGTTTGCTTTGACGCTTGGCATAAATATCAAGTAGTTCAGCAGCCACATCTCTGACTTTTTCAGCCGCTCTGCGTTTGGCTTTTTCCCATACATCAGAGCCAAGTTTGTGCAGTGGCGCTGACGCTTCCTCACCACCAGAGTAACGGCTTAGCATATGTAATGCTGATACTGGCACATACAATTTAGCTTCACTGGCATAGGTAATGGTGACGAACTCAGTTGCAACACCTGCGGCATCAATCGTCTGTAAGCCTATGTAGCGGCCAACACCATGATCAAGGTGTACAATCGGCTGACCTTCTTTTAATTCGGCTAAATTGCGAATAAGCGCATCTTGGCCTTGCTCGTATTTATGTTTACGACGTCGACGCTGCGATACTTTAATCCCTAAGAGCTCTTGCTCTGTAATGATACTTAAAGCTGGTTTGTCTAACTTTGATGAGCCTGCCAAACATACGCTTTGCTCAAGTGGACTTACAATCAGGCCGACATCTGCTTTACTGCTGATAAATTTTGAAAAGTTGTCAAACTCTTTAAGCTTTAGTCCGCTGGGTTTTAGCAAGGTGATTAGCGACTCACGTCGACCATCTGATTCAACACTAAATATAACGCGTGATTGTTGTTGTTTTTGCGCTGCAATATAGTCCAATACTGCGCTATAAGGCTGTGACAGTATATGATCAATACGAATATCTGTAAGTTCATTTGCGGCCAAATTTGTATGGCCAGCTTTCGTGCCTAACTTGGCTTGGCTGAGCTTGATACGTGCATATCGGTTAAAGTTACTGAATAGTTCATCAATAGGCTGATACAGTTTAACTGGTTTTAGTAATGGCCTAAGTGGGTCGACTCGACGATTTTCATATCGCTTTTCTACATCCTGCCAAAAAATATTGGCCGAATGCTCAATATCGCCTAGGTGCATGAACGTTGCATTATCAGGTAAATAATCAAAGATGGTAGCAAGTTGCTCGTAAAACAGTGGTAGGTAATATTCTATCCCCGCAGGCCAATGACCTTTGGTTACTTGCATGTAAATAGAATCTTGTTCTGCACTTGCGCCAAAGACTTCACGATAAGCAACTCGAAAACGTTCAATATCAGCTTCGTTAGTTGGAAATTCATGTGCAGGGAGTAAATCAATGTCATCGACTTTGTCACTAGAGCGTTGAGTTTCGATATCAAATAATCGGATGCTATCTAACTCATCATCAAAAAAATCAAAGCGATATGGGTGTGGGCTACCCATGGGGAATAAGTCTACAATTGAGCCGCGAACCGCAAATTCGCCATGCTCCATGACTTGCTGCACGTGACGGTAGCCAGATTCACTCAATGATAATTTGAGTTGCTGTGCATCAATGATATCGCCTACTTTATATTTAAGTGCATTACCGTAAATAAAAGCGGGTGGGGCGGTACGAAGCATCAAAGTAGCAACTGGTACAATTAATACGCTGTCGCTTTGTCTTTTCAGTGCATTTAAAGATGCTAGGCGTTGAGAAATAATATCTTGATGTGGTGAAAAGTGATCATAGGGCAGAGTTTCCCAATCAGGAAATACCATCACTGGGCGCTCTGGTAATAAATACTCAAGCTCTGTTTCTAAGCGCAGGGCCGAAGGTGTATCTGGGGTAACAATAACAACCAATTCATGGTGTTGTGCAATACCAGCGCTTAGCGCCACACTTAAGCCGCTGCCACTGAGTTGACCCCAATGGATTTTATCGTTTGGGCTTTTTACCCAAGGTAGTTCGCTCCAATGCGCAGAGGCCATTGAACACTCCTATTTGTGGTTATTAGTCTCTATAGATCTTACAAAGATCGTCGTAATGATCGATGCGACGATCCCGCAGGTATGGCCAAATTCGACGCACTGATTCACTGCGTGCTTGGTTGATTTCAACGACGAGAGTTTGCTCTTGGTTTTCGCTCGCATGAATGAGCATTTCTCCTTGGGGGCCTGCTGCAAAAGAGTTGCCCCAAAATTGAATACCGTCACTTTGGCCGCTTGGGTCTAGCTCATGGCCAACACGATTGACGCTAATGACAGGTACGCCATTGGCGACAGCATGCGCTCTTTGGGAAATAATCCAAGCATCACGCTGGCGTATTTGTTCATCTTTATCATCACGAGGGTCCCAACCGATTGCTGTTGGATAGATAAGTAATTCTGCGCCTGCCATAGCCATTAACCTTGCAGCTTCTGGAAACCATTGATCCCAGCATACCAATACGCCTAATTTTCCTACAGATGTTTCAATAGGGGTGAAGCCAAGGTCGCCCGGGGTGAAGTAAAACTTCTCATAAAATCCAGGATCGTCTGGAATATGCATTTTCCGGTACTTTCCTGCGATAGTACCATCTCGTTCAATTACAACTGCTGTGTTGTGATATAAGCCCGTGGCACGTTTTTCAAATAATGACGTAACAATTACAATATCGAGCTCTTTTGCTAACGCGCCATAAAAGTCTGTACTGGGTCCTGGTATGTTTTCAGCTAAGTCAAACAAGTCAGTATCTTCAGTTTGGCAAAAATATAGGCTGCGGTGTAGCTCTTGCAATACTACTAACTTTGCACCTTGGTCTGCTGCACCCCGAATACCTTGTTCAGTTTTTGCTGCATTGTTTGCCACGTTACTAGTATTAGCATGTTGTACTAAGCCAACTTTGAGTATTTGTGAATTCATGGGTTGGTCCTATTTCAAAAAACCGCGCGGTAGTTGCATTGTGATACAGTGCAGGCTACCAAATTGGTGAATAATGGGCAGGCAATCAATGCCAATAATGGTGTGTTCTGGATAGGCACTTTGTATTTGAGATAAGGCAAGTGCATCATGGCTATCGTTGTAAAGGGGCACCAAAACTGTGTTATTGATTATTAAATAATTGGCATAAGTGGCTGGCAAACGCTCACCTTCGTCATTGAATACCGCTTTAGGCCAAGGCAGAGCGACTAGTTTATAGGCATCACCATCGGTTGTCTTATAGGATTTCAACTGTTTTTCCATAGCCTCAAGCGCACTAAAGTGTTCGTCATTTTGCTCATCACACTTGACGTATACAAGCGTATTGTTTGGTGCGAATCTAACGAGTGTATCTATGTGGCTGTCTGTATCGTCGCCAGCCAAGTAGCCATGATCAACCCATAAAAAACTTTGCGCTCCAAGCTCTTTTTCTAGTAATGACTCAATACTTTGTTTATCGTAGTTAGGGTTACGATTAGGATTAAGTAAACATTCAGAAGTGGTTAGTAATACACCATGCTCGTTTATTTCAACACCACCACCTTCAAGCACAAAATCAAACGACTGATATTGATTAGTGCAATGGGCTGTGTGCTTGACTAATGCCTTGTTAATCGCATTATCAAAATTTGCTGCAAACTTATTGCCCCAACCGTTAAAGGTAAAGTCCTTAATGCAAAGTTCGCCTTGTTCATTTGCACATGTTAAAGGACCATGATCTCGAGCCCAAGTATCATTAGATGGAGCAACGACAAATATGATCTTTGAAAGCTCAACACCTGCATTAGATAACAGCTGTGAGATATGCGCTTTTAGCGCCTCGTCATGTGCAACGATAACAACAAATTGCATTTGGCTAATATGCTGGCAAAGCGTGACATAAACCGGCTCCACCTCCGCTAATATGTCAACCCAGTCAGTTTTTTTATGTGGCCAAGTCAGCATTACGGCGTCTTGGGGTGCCCATTCAGGTAAAAGTCTAAAGGTCATGATCAAACATTAATTTATGAACAAGGTGATAGTTTATCACTGTGTTGTAAGGTGTCAGCTATTTTGTTCTTCATCTGGTTCTGATTGGCGTTTTTTTAACTGCCTAGTTTGAGCATGGAGGCTGGCACGCACGACAAGTTCACGATCTTCTTCTCTTATTTTTGTAAACGCGAGTGTATGCTGAAATTGCTCATCTGATAACGCTTTAACATCAATCACTTCACTGTAACAATAAATTGCCGCCGCTTCTTGGCGTAAAAACAACTTGGTACGAAACGCAGTGCCTTTAGGGTGTGCTAGATTATCGCTAAAGCGAATACCGCCACCGCCATATGAGTCACAAAAAATATTGTCTTCATCAGGTTGTTCTGTTGCTAATATATGACTCATCATGAGATCAATTTTACGCGACTGTGCTTGTAAAAATGACGCAAGCTCCGATGCTAAGTCTCCCATATTACGAAGTGGGCTGAGCATGCTGTGATCCAGTTCTTTCATTTCCGTAGCCAGTTTGAATAGGGCTGGTATTTTTAATTCTAGTTCAGCCACACTTTTAGGTACTTCCTCATTGCTTACTTCTTTTAGATTGACTTGATTTATATCGTCAATTTGAAAGTACTGCTCAAAATTGTCTTGAAGTTGCTTATTCATAACATGACCAATTTAGTGTTTTATTTAATATTAACGGCTTAGCATGTAAAACGCCATAGACGCCACGCGGCATGAAAATAAAGAATGTGTTAAAACGAATAATAATTTGTACAAATAAAGTGTTGTAATAATAATGTATTAAGTTGTTACTTAATGATTAATTAAAAGCGGGGGCTTTATATGGAAATAATCGAAAAGGATGCAAGATCGCTGACAATGGCTTTATCTTTGCCAAGCAATTTAATAATAAGAAATGCAGTTTTATCAGATGCACAAGCAATGGCAGGTGTAACTTTTGAAAGTTGGCATACTGCTTTTAGTGAATTTCTTCCGCAGGAAGTATTAGAAAAAGGGACATTAGACTTTTTTGAAAATATCTGGCATGCGATGTTAGCTAAGCCAAACATACATAGTGCAGTCTTGCTATGCGATGGAAGCAAAATTATTGCATGCGGTGCAGCTGGGGTATATCGAAATTTGCATAACCCAGTTAGCCGTAAGGTATGTAAATTAAATGCGGGAGAATTATATCGCGGATATGTTCTACCAAGTTATCAAAATAAGGGCATAGGGCAAGCACTATTAAAGGCACGTTTACTTAAGTTGCACGAACAAGGTTATCACAAGGCATATACATGGATTTATGCAAAAAACATCCGAGCTTGTGCGTTTTATGAAAAGTATGGTGCCGTTCGTTTAGACCAAACTCTTGGCTTAACGATGAACAAATATCCTTTTGATGAAGTTTGTTATGGCATTGAAGTAGAGAGTGTTTTTAATTTTAGTTAGCAATATAAGGGAGGCGGCCAGCGGCCGCCTCTTAAAGCCTTTAGACTAAACCTTCATTGGTATCAACATGCTCTTTTTTATGTTGCTGTGCTATTTCATTAGCCAACTCTTTGCGAGAGCGCTTTTCTGTTAGCTGGCGATTGGTTAACCAAAAAAAGAATAATGGTACAAAAAATACAGCTAAAAAAGTTGCTGCCATCATGCCGCCCATAACACCGGTGCCAACGCTATGGCGTGCACCAGCACCTGCCCCTGAACTAATGACCAGAGGTACAACTCCTAAAATAAACGCAAGTGAGGTCATGATTATTGGCCTAAACCTTAATCTGGCAGCTTCAAGTGCAGCTGCACTTGCACTCCAACCTTGTTGATGTTTCATTAGCGCATATTCTACGATTAAAATTGCATTTTTACTGGCAAGCCCTAACAGCGTAACCAAGCCTATCTGAAAGTAAACATCATTTGTCAGTCCTGCTATCCAGATTGATATGAGTGCGCCAAATGTACCAAAGGGTAGTGCCAGTAATACTGATAAAGGTAGTGACCAACGTTCATACAATGCGGCTAAAATCAAAAATACCATAATAACTGCTAGACCAAGTGCCAGACCTGTAGTGCCAGAGCTTTGCTTTTCTTGAAAGGCTGAACCTGTCCAGTCGTAACTCATATCAGGAGGCAGCACTTTACGTGCAATACGTTCCATTTCTGCGATTGCTTGACCAGAGCTATAGCCCGGAGCGGGTTCACCAAGCAGTTTTACAGCTGATAGGTTGTTATAACGCTCTAAGGTTTCAGGACCGCGACTATACTCTATGTCAGTGAAAGCGGAAATAGGTACCATGTCACCTTGATTATTTTTAACATAAATTCTCCCTACATCTTCAGGGGTCATCCTAAATTCGGCTTCTGCAGAAAGTAGCACCTGCCAAGCGCGGCCAAATTTGTTAAAGTCATTGACATAATAAGTACCGAGGTTTGCAGCAAGTGCATTAAATGCGCTATTGATATTTACGCCCATTGCTCTTGCTTGTTCTCTATCCATATGGACTTTTAACTGCGGTGCATCTGGTCGCCACAAAGTTTGTAAACTGGCAAGTATAGGGCTTTTTTGTGCTTCACCCATGAGTAATTGCATACCTTGCTTTAATTTTTCGCTACCGCCTGCGCCTTTATTTTGCAGGTAAACTTCGAAGCCACCGGTGTTACCTAACCCAAAAATAGCGGGTGGATTAAAAGCTAACACGAGTGCTTCATTGATATGAGCCGTTTTCATATACAATTCGCCTACCAGAGATTTAGTATCCACATCTCTTTCATCCCAGTGCTTTTGTGTCACAAACATTGTTGCAGCACTGTTTTTATAGCCATTGCCTATAAAGTCAAAACCTGTGAATGCGATTACGTTCTCGTTAGCCGGATTGGATTTCACGGCTTCGATTACTTCATCAACCACTTTTGCTGTGCGCTCAAGTGATGACCCATCAGGTAAGAATATGGCAGAAATATAGAACCCCTGATCTTCGTCTGGAACAAGTGAACTGGGGGTGTTTTTCCACATTATGCCTGTAACACTGACCATAGCACCGACCAGTATCAAGCCTAATAAACCTCTTCTAATCATGAAGCTAACAGAGCTCACATAACGGGCAGTGATTTTGGCAAACAGAGTGTTAAACCATACAAAAAAGCCCGCTGTTTGTTTGTGCTCATGCTTTAAAATCATCACGCACAACGCGGGAGTCATAGTTAATGCCACAACACCCGACAGACTGACAGAGATAGAGATTGTGATTGCAAACTGTCTAAATAACTCACCGGTTAACCCACCTAAAAAGGCGATTGGCACAAACACAGAGCATAGTACTAGTACAATGGCGACAACTGGGCCACTTACTTCTTGCATTGCTTGGATAGCAGCTTCGTGCGCACTTACGTGCTTTTCGTGCATAATACGCTCGACGTTTTCAAGCACCACAATGGCATCGTCAACCACAATACCAATGGAGAGCACCATGCCAAACAGAGTTAAGGTATTAATTGAATACCCGAGCATATACATGCCAGCAAAAGTACCTAGTAATGATACTGGCACAGCCAGAGTAGGAATTAGCGTCGCTCGCCAGTTTTGCAAAAATAAGTAGACCACGAGAAAGACTAGAATCATGGCCTCACCAAGCGTGATAAGCACCTCCCGAATTGATACTTCTACAAAACGGGTTGTGTCATAAGCTGTCAGGTGGGATAAACCTAAAGGAAATTGAGATTTCAGCTCCTCAATTGTTTCTTTAACTTGTTCTGCAACGTCCAGTGCATTAGCACCTGGTTGTAAAAATATACCAAGTAAAACTGCTTGTTTGCCATTAGCTGTACCCGCAAAGTTATAGTCTTTGGACCCGAGCTCCACGCGTGCAAGATCTTTTAGCCTTAAATTTGAGCCATCTGGATTTACACGAATTAATATATCCTCAAACTCATCAACTGTTGATAAGCGACCTTGAGCTGTGACGCTGTAAACCAACTCCTGTGCATGCTCTGCTGTAGGGGTTGCACCAATTTGACCTGCAGCATATTGGGAGTTTTGTTCTCGAATTGCAGCGGATACTTCTTCAACCGTTACACCTAATTGACTCATAATATCCGGACGAAGCCAAACACGCATTGCATAGTCTTTTGCCCCAAAGATTTGTACGTTTGTAGTACCTGGGATCCGTTTTATTCTATCGAGTACATTCATCGTGACATAGTTGGATGTCCATAAACTGGTTCGCGAGTCGTCAGGTGAATAAAAAGCATGTACCTGTAAAAAGCTTGAAGAGCCTTTTGCAACAACCACTCCTTGGCGGCGCGTTTCTTCAGGTAAACGGGCTTCAACTTGTTTAACCCTGTTATTGACATTGACTGCTGCTTGGTCAACGTCGGTACCTATTTCAAAGGTGACTGCTATCGTTGTAACACCTGAGTTAGTGCTTGTTGAACTCATGTACATCATGCCTTCAACACCTGTAATCGCATTCTCAATGGGTGCTGCAACTGTTTGTTCTAGGACCTCAGCTGATGCACCTGGATATACCGCAGTAACTTGGACTACAGGGGGGGCTATCTCAGGGTATTGCGCAATTGGAAGACTGCGCATTGCAGCAAGACCTGCAAGTACAATGACGATAGATATGACAAAGGCAAAAATTGGCCTGTCGATAAAAAAGCGTGAAAACATAAGCAATTATTCTCCTTTATCAGCCACTTGTATTGGCATTCCTGGGAAGAATATTCTTGCCATACCTTCGGTTACTACACGTTGATTAGAATTGAGACCTTCGTTTATCACCCAGTAATTTTTACCATTTTGCTGAACCCATTCACCAACTTTAACCGGTGCGGGTAGAGCAATTAGCTGACCTTGTTCATTTTCGGTTGCAATATAAACAAATTTACCCGTTCCATTGTCTAGTACAGTTCTTTGCGGCAGTAAAACGACATTGTGACGAACAGCGCCAGTTAAACGCACACGCACAAATTGGCCTGGTCTTAATTGTGAATCGGGGTTTACAACTTTAGCCTGCAGTTCACTTGTTCCCGTGTAGCGATTAACCCTAACATCAGAGAAGTAAACTTTACCTGTTTGTGGGTAAATACTGCCATCTTGTAAAATAATTTGAACATCAAATTCATTATGCACAGGCAAGGTGAGGCTGCCATTTGTTACATCTTGGCGCATTTTTAGCTGTTCTCGCTCAGAAAACCCAAATCGTATTCGCATGTTGGCAGTGTCGGTAAGTTCAGCAAGAAGTAGTTCAGGCCCAGACACATAACTTCCTTCTGATACTAACTCTCGGCCAATAATGCCCGATACAGGCGCTTTTACATGAGCATATTCTAAATTAAGTTTTGCTTCATTGAGTGCCACCTTAGCTGACTCTAAATTAGCTAAAGAGATGTCATAATTTGAAGCTGCATTATCAAAGTCTCGTTTAGAAACTGAACGCTCGTTCGTTAACGTTTCAAAACGATCACGTTCACGTTTGTTTTGCTCAACTTGCGCTTTTGCAGCATTCAATAGCGCTTGTGCTTTATTGAGCTCTAGTTGGAAAGGGTTTAAATCCAAAGTGAATAATGATTGCCCGGCACTTACAATTTGCCCTTCTTCAAAATTTCTAGATTCAACAATACCAGATACCCGAGCTCTGATTTCAACCTCTTTATTACCGGCAAGGGTTGCAGGTAGTTCTATATGAATAGGCACATTTGTTTTACTTACTGCAATTACGCTCACTGTTGCTGGTGGCATTGAGTGAGTCTCAGATTGCGTGTGTTGCTCTTGGCAACCGGACAGTACTGTTAATGCACTAACTATTAACATAAGGAATATTACACGGTTGAAGAAGTGTGAATACATGTTTACTCCAATTCCATTTTTAGGGATTTAAATTTTTCGTATAAATACTTAAGGGCTTTAGTCGTATCGAGATATGGACTTATCTAACACGAATTGAGCTGACTAATGTATGCCTACCACCATTACAATATATACCAAAGTAAACTTAAATGGACGACTTTTACGCAGGTAGGCGTAAGTCTATACGTATTTAATAGAAAGGTAAACGACATCGTTTACCTTTCTATTTCAAGCTATAATCATTAAAATACGGTTAACAACTCAGGTGGTTTAAGTTTACTATGGCCGATTATTCAATAAAACAGTTAGATATTTTGCGTGCAGCAATTGCATTATTTGCACAGCACGGTGTGTCAGCTACGACGATGGAGCAAATAAGCAATAACGCAAACGTATCGAAGCGTACCCTTTATAAGCACTTTGCCAATAAAGAAGCACTTTTTGATGTTGTGGTAGAGCTACTTATCTCACGGGTCGAACCCTTAACGGCGATACAGTTTATTCCTAATTATGACTTTATCACCCAGCTTCGAAATCTAGCCACAAATGCTGTGACGATGCTCAGTGATGACGATTATTTGACTTTATCACGCATTGTTCTGATTGAATCAATGCGCTCGAAAGAACGTGCAGAAGTCCTCAACACACGCTTTATGACCTGTGAAAAAGCGTTATTACAGTGGTTTGAAGATGCAGAAAGTGCGCATTGTTTAGGTCAATTTAAAGCACATTTTGCCGCTGCATTTTTCTGGGGAGGGTTAAAAAAGCTGACATATTGGGAGCAAGCTATAAAATGGCAAGCACCCCTAGATGAAGAGGCACTTGATGATCTTATAGACCAAGCATGCTTATTATTTTGCTCTGGTATTACTCTACACCAATAAAACCACCCGTTTGGTGAGCCCATAGTTTTGCATAAATTCCGCCAGATGCCAGTAGTTCTTGGTGTGTACCGTGCTCAACAATTTCGCCTTTCTCCATGACAATGAGTTTATCCATTTGCGCGATTGTTGATAGCCGGTGAGCAATAGCAATCACGGTCTTTGCAGTCATCAGTGTATCGAGACTTTCTTGAATTACAGATTCAACCTCAGAATCAAGTGCTGATGTTGCTTCATCCAAAATAAGAATAGGGGCGTTTTTAAGTAAAACTCGTGCAATTGCTATACGCTGGCGTTGACCGCCAGAGAGTTTAATGCCTCGCTCACCCACTTGAGCATCAAATCCGTGATTACCTTTTGCATCCTCCAGCTGTTGGATGAATTCAAAAGCTTGCGCTTGCTTAGTTGCTGCTATTAGCTCTTGCTCTGTTGCGTTAGGGCGACCATATAAAATATTATCACGTACACTTCTATGTAGTAGTGAGGTGTCTTGCGTGACCATAGCAATATGTTGACGTAAACTTTCTTGTGTGACCGTTGAAATATCTTGTCCATCTATTGTAATTGTCCCGTTATCTAGGTCGTAAAACCTTAATAACAAGTTCACTAATGTTGATTTACCTGCGCCTGAGCGACCTACGACGCCGACTTTTTCCCCTGGTTTGATGGATAAACTTAGATTATTGATCACATTACTTTGTACATTCTTATCTAAACGTTTGTAGGCAAAATTTAGTCGGCTAAAATCTATTGCACCATTTTTAAACTCAAGCGGCTCAGCGTCAGGATAATCTTGTATATCAACGGGTTTAGATAGGGTGGTGATCCCATCCGTAACGGTGCCTATATTTTCAAATAAGCCACTTACTTCCCACATAATCCACTGCGACATACCATTTAGACGCAGTGCTAAACTAACGGTAATGGCGATAGCGCCAACGGTGATAGCGTTGAATGACCACAGATAAACAGAAAGTGCAGCGACTGAAAAAACTAATGAATAGTTCAGTATTTGAACGCATACATTTAACGATGTTGCCAAGCGCATTTGTTTATACACAGGTTGAATAAATACATCCATGCTATCTTTAGCATACTCTTCCTCTCTTTGCGTGTGAGAAAAAAGTTTTACAGTCGAAATATTCGCATAGCTATCTACGATACGTCCGGTCATTTCGGAGCGTGCATCAGCTTGTGCACTAGAAACCCTTTTTAGTTTTGGCACAAAATAAACCTGTACACAGATATATAAAACGAACCAAGTCAACATTGGCAGCATTAGCCGTAAATCTGCTTGCGCTACTAATGCTAACATTGCACCAAAATAGACAAAGACATAAACGAGTACATCAAGTAACTTCATCACACTTTCACGCACGGCCAGCGCTGTTTGCATAACTTTGGTTGCAATACGCCCGGCAAATTCATCTTGATAAAAGCTCATGCTTTGCTTGAGTAAATACCGGTGTGCTTGCCAGCGGATAGACATTGGGTAGTTACCTAGCAGGCTTTGGTGTAAGATCGCAGAGTGAAAAAACACTAAAATAGGTAATACAACTAATGTTATGACCGCCATCATAACAAGCTCTGAACGCTTTTGTTCAAAGAGAGCTTTTGGTGTGTAGGCTGATAACCAGTCAACTAAGTTACCCATAAAGCTAAACAAGGTAACTTCGAGTATTGCTAACATTGCAGCACTGATTGACATAAGCATTAATGGCCACTCCATTCCTTTGGTGTAAAAGCGGCAAAATGCAAACAGTGTGTTTGGCGGTTGAGATACAGGGGTATCAGGAAAGGCGTCAGTAAAGCGTTCAAAAATTTTGTACATATTATCTTCCTTAAAAAACTTATATGCGATTTATCTGTATATTTATACAGTTTAAAATAACAGTTATATGTGAAGGAATGCTAGGAATATTTAATCAAAGACGGAAAAGTAAAGATAAAAAAACCGGCTAAAGCCGGTTTAAATCAAAAAGGCAGATAATAACGGTTAATTAATTACCGTTATTATCTGCGTATGTTTTACACGCCGCCTTATCTTCACATTCACCATAAAGGTAAAGTGAATGATTGGTGAGCTTAATACCATTTTGTTTGGCTATTTCTTCTTGGCGAGTTTCAATAACATCGTCTTCAAACTCAACCACTTTGCCACATTTAAGACAAACAAGATGGTCGTGGTGAGTGCTACCAGAGAGTTCAAATACTGACTTTCCACCTTCGAAATGGTGACGGCTTACAATGCCCGCGTCATCAAACTGGTTTAAAACACGGTAAACGGTCGCTAGACCAATTTCTTCCCCTAAATCTAATAAGATTTTATAAACATCTTCAGCGCTAATATGCTGATTATCTGGAGATTGTAAAATCTCTAGAATTTTGATTCTAGGGAGGGTTACCTTTAAACCTGCTTTTTTTAGTTCTAAGTTGTGATCAGTCATTAAATCTGTCTCAATCTATTATGTGTATTTATCTTAGGCTATCTGCACGACACTGCTAGACCTAAGAATAACGTGCTCTGCAATTAAGTGCAAAGCATGCATGAATTTAATCTTCTAGCTCGGCAAGACACATCTCATCGTATACTTGCGCAGACCAGTCTTTAACGCGCTTTTCAGTAAGTTCAGGTTGCCTGTCTTCATCAATACCAAGGCCAACAAAATGATTGTCATCAATGAGCGCTTTAGATGCTTCAAATTGGTATCCATCAGTTGACCAATTACCAACAACGATAGCGCCGCGCTCTGTGACGATGTCATTGACCATACCCATAGCATCTAAGAAGTATTCTGCGTAGTCTTCTTGATCACCACAACCAAATATGGCTACCAACTTACCTTCAAAGTCAACTTCTTCTAATTCAGGAAAAAAATCATCCCAGTCACACTGCGCTTCACCGTAATACCATGTAGGAATGCCGAATAAGATCAAATCAAACTCTGCAATTTCTTCTTTACTACTTTTTGCAATGTCTTTGACGTCTACAAGCTGTTTACCTAGCTCTTTTTGTATCATCTTAGCAACGTGTTCAGTGTTGCCTGTGTCACTGCCAAAAAATATACCTACGCTTGCCATTTAATGCTTACCTTCTATCTGTTATTCGCTAATTTTTCTTGCAAGATTGTTTCAATTAACGCGCTGCGACTAATATTTTGCTCATCTGCCATGTCACTTAAAGCTTGATACAGCTCAGATGACACTTTAAATTCTACACGCTTTAAGCCTCTTGCACGATCGCGCTTAATCTGATTGCGCTTGTTTACCTTTAATTGCACTTCTCTAGGAAGCGGGTTTGTCTTAGGTCGACCAGGGCGCTTTTCATTATCAAATAAGTCAATTGTGGTCCTATCTGTCTCAGATTTTGCCATTTTTAACCAACACCTGCACCTTGCCAAAACACTTGAATTAATCCTTTAGCAATAAACCCTGAGCAGCCTAAAAACAATACTAACCAAACAGTATATCTGCCAAATTTGGGTACATTACCTTTTTTAAGAACGTCTTGAATTGCCATTCCTATAAAAAAGAAGATCCCTGCTAAAGCAAAATACAGCCCTAAGGTTTCAAATTCATTTATAAACTGACTGACCATGTACGCTCTACTAAAAAATCAAACGGCGCACACTATAACATAATCATTTGACATAAATTAAGTTCACAAAGCAAAAACAATACGATTATTGAAGAAAATCAATTATCGAACGATTTACTGATTGTGGCTTTTCAGCATGTAGCCAGTGTCCTGCTCCATGTATCACCTTTGCTTTGGCATTTATGAAGCACCGAGTTATTGCTTCTTTATGTTCAGGAACAATATAATCTGAGTTATTACCTTTAATGAATAGGGTATCACACAAACAGGAATGCGTTTCATTTATATTTGAGGTGATATTAGTATAATTTTTGGCGATTGTTGGCAAATTGAATCGCCAGTTAAATTTATTTTGTATATTTTTTTCAAGACTTTTTAGTAAGAACTGTCTTACCCCAGCTTCTTCAATATAGTTAGATAACAGCATGTCAGCATCACTTCTGTTATTAATTTGTGTGCTTTGTGCTACGGCATTTAAACCTTTGATTATTTCATCATGACGAGAATGATAGGTAACAGGGGCAATATCTAGCACCACTAGCTTGTTAACGCGCTGCTCTGCGAGCATAGCAATTTGCATAGCAACTTTGCCGCCCATTGAATGCCCTACAATATGCGGTTTTTCAATGCCTAAATGGTCCATAAGCGTGATAATATCTTGAGCCATACTAGGGTAGTCCATCGACTCATCGTGAAATGACTGCCCGTGATTTCTTAAATCGACATTGATAACACAAAAGTCTTCACCAAGTGCTTTGGTAATAATATTTAAGTTATCTAGTGAACCAAATAAACCATGCATAAGAATAACATGAGGGCCTGCGCCTGTTTTGGTGTAGTTAAGTAGCATGTTTTCTCCTAAGTCTATTTTTACAATTGTGCCAGTATTAGGCAAAAATGCAAAGCCGTAGAGTAATATGTGAAATCAGGATATAATCGGAAATAGATGCACAAAATTTCAGTAATGACAGGAAAAGCATGAAGAAAATAGAAATAGATGACGAGTTGTATCAATACATCGCTAGTAATACTCAAAGTATTGGCGAGAGTGCCTCACAAATATTGCGTCGTTTATTAAACCTCTCTGCTGACAGTAAACTCTCAGCCATTGTTATTGATGATGCAGCCCAAGATATAGAACAAGCAGAGCAAAGTGAGCAAGTAGCCGGGCCTGCTGAATCGCATGAAAATGTATTTAATATCCTAAATAAAGAAGAACTGGCGATGCAAAAAGGCGTAGTAGGTCGGTTTTTGTTTATCCTTTGTGCGTTACATCGTACTCATAAAAAGAATTTTAATAAAGTGCTTGATATTAAAGGGCGTGACAGAATTTATTTTGCAAAAAGTAAAGAAGCGTTACTTGAAAGTGGTAGTAGTATGAACCCAAAAAATATTCTAGACAGTGAATATTGGGTGATGACCAACTCAAATACAACTCGTAAGAAAATGATGCTTCATGAAGTCGCATTAAGCCTAGGCTACAATGAAGCGCAAGCCGAAACTATCCGAGACTACCTATAAGGAAATCTTATGGCAATCCATCCAGACGCTGGGAAACCGGTGACACAGTCGCAATTGGTTAATATCTCAAAGCTTGTCTCTGCTTATTATATTAATGAGCCAGACTTAGAGCTATTCCCAGAGCAATGCGTTGCATTTGGTACATCAGGTCACCGAGGGTGCTCTTATAATGTGAAGTTCAATGAATCACATATCTTGGCCATTACTCAGGCAATTTGTGACTATAGAAAAGCCAATGATATATTTGGCCCGCTATTTTTGGGCAAAGATACGCACGCACTATCAGAAGCTGCGTATAACTCTGCAATTGAAGTTCTGGTTGCTAATGAAGTACAAGTTATTACACAAGAGAATGATGATTACACGCCAACTCCCGTAATTAGCCATGCGATTGTTTGTCATAATAAAAACAATCCAAACGAGCTTGCAGATGGAATTGTGGTAACACCATCGCATAATCCTCCTGAAGATGGCGGATTTAAGTATAATCCACCAAATGGTGGCCCAGCAGATACTGATGTCACTAAATGGATTGAAGATCGCGCGAATAAGTTACTTCTAGAAGATTTGGTTGAAGTTGAGTTGTTTTCTTTTGCTAAAGCTAAACGTTCGGGGTTTATAAAATATCAAGATTTGATCACTCCTTATGTTGATGATTTAGAAAATATCGTTGATATGCGAGCCATTGCTAAAGCTGGCGTTAATATTGGTGTCGATCCTTTAGGGGGCTCTGGGATAAACTTTTGGCCTGTCATTGCGCAAAAGTATAACCTCAATTTAACCGTGGTGAATGATAAGATCGATGCACGCTTTGCATTTATGCCATTGGATAAAGATGGCAAAATCAGAATGGATTGTTCATCTCCTTATGCTATGGCAAATCTGATTGCTCTTAAAGATGATTATGACATTGGGATTGGCAACGATCCAGATTACGACCGCCATGGAATAGTAACCAAAGATGGGTTAATGAATCCAAACCATTTTTTAGCTGTCGCAATTGACTATTTGCTCAACCATAGAAATTGGCCACAGGATGTAAAAATTGGTAAAACTTTAGTGTCTTCAGCGATGATTGATAAAGTAGTTACTGCCAATAATCGTCAAGTATATGAAGTACCTGTTGGCTTTAAATGGTTTGTAAAAGGGCTTAATAAGCAATGGCTTGCCTTTGGCGGAGAAGAAAGTGCAGGTGCATCATTTTTACGCTTAGATGGTAGTGTTTGGAATACTGACAAAGATGGTTTTATCCTCGGATTATTAGCCGCAGAAATTTTAGCCGTCACAGGTAAAACACCATCACAGCGCTACAAAGAGTTAGAGCAACAATTTGGTGCGCCTTTATATAAGCGAATAGATGCACCAGCGGAACCTGAGCAAAAAGCACGTTTAAAGTCGCTAAGTGCGCAAGACGTTAAAGCTGATTTACTTGCAGGCGATAAAATTACGCAAATATTGACTAACGCCCTAGGTAATAATGAAGCCATAGGCGGCTTAAAAGTGGTAACCGAAAATGGTTGGTTTGCAGCTCGCCCCTCTGGTACAGAAGATATCTATAAAATTTATTTAGAATCGTTTAAAGGCGAAGCGCATTTGCAACAGCTTGAGCAAGAAGCTAAAGCACTTGTTGATTCAGTCATTAGCTGATTTAAACACATCTATTAAGCCATGCTATTGCATGGCTTTTTTATACCTTTGTATTGCTATCTATTATAGATAGCATCTTTGAAAAACTTAACTGGGTGACCGTATGTACCTTGAAGCACTAAAAACATCTGGGGATTTTTTAAGCCTCACTAGAAACAACGAATTTCACATACCAGCGCAGCAGTTTACTTTAAGTAATGGCACATTGGTTGAAGTGATTGATACCGGCGTTATTCAATTTACACCAGCCAATTATGGTAATAAAGACATTGTATTATCAAGTGCTGTACATGGTAATGAAACCGCACCTATTGAGATCTGTGATGAACTAATAACAGCTGTAATAAAAGAAGAACTACAACTTGCGCATCGTGTGTTGTTTATTTTCGGTAACCCTAAATCAATTAATATTGGTGAGCGGTTTGTGGAAGAAAATTTGAACCGCTTATTTAATGGCGCACACGCACAAGGCTCGGTAATGAATGAAGAGCGCAAACGTGCTGCCAATCTAGAGCAATACGTTAGAGAGTTTTTCACTTCAGTTGAGCAGGGCCGCTATCGCTGTCATTATGATTTACATACTGCTATTCGCGGTTCTAAAAATGAAAAGTTCGCAGTATATCCGTTCTTACATGGTATGCCGTGGAAGAAGTCGCAATTACAATTTTTACTCGCATGTGGTGTGAACACGGTATTGATGATGCGCTCTGCAGCAACAACATTTAGTTATTTTTCTTCGAGTCAATTTGCAGCAGACGCATTTACAATAGAGCTTGGACAAGTAAAGCCATTCGGTGAAAATGACATGAGTCGTTTTACTAAAACAAAGAACACATTAACTGCATTAATTAGCCAAACTAGCATTAGATATAAGAATTTTAATTCTAGCGATTTTGAGCTATTTCAGGTTCATAGAACCATTAATAGAACACAGCAAAACTTTAGTTTTGCCTTTTCTGATAGCGCTGAAAATTTTACGGGCTTCGCACAAGGTGAACTATTAGCCTCTGACGGTGATACTAAGTATTTAGCGGAAGTAGAAGGTGAGGCTATTATTTTCCCAAATGCTAAGGTGGCATTGGGTCAAAGGGCGCTATTAACGGTTATTCCTATGGAAGTCGATGAAAGGTTTGTTTAATTATCTGTTTTTAAAGTAATAACTCCTGCGTATCAAAATCTTTCCAAGCATAATTATGCAAATAGAGGGTTATTCATCTAGGATTAGTTGAATAACCCTTTACGTTAACGTAAAGTGTCACTAGTTTTTATTTAAGCAATTTGCATTCTCTAAACAGATAATTCTTACAATTTAACGCTGATCTATAATTAAAAAATTCATTGTGATTAGTGCTGTTTGGAACGAGTATACATACTCAAGCGTGCACGTGTTATGACAACAAGAGAAGGTAGGTTATGACTAACCCCAATAACATATCGTTAAATATCAGCCATGCGTTGAAGTTTATTGATAGCCATGCCCTAGATATTCCAACGTTAACCATTTTAGGTGACAACGGTGAAGTGCTAGATGGTGCGCAAGCACCAGATATTGATAAAGAAACAGCACAGCATTTATATTCAACCATGCGTTTTATTCGCCTGTTAGATGAGCGTATGCAAGCGGCGCAAAGACAAGGGCGTGTAAGTTTTTATATGCAATGCTTAGGTGAAGAGGCCGCTATTACAGCCAGCACCGCTGCATTAAAGCCCGAAGATATGATAATGGCGCAATACCGTGAACAAGCTGCTATTGCGTATCGAGGCTTTACGCTTGAGCAGTTCATGAACCAGTTATTCTCTAACGAAAAAGACTTAGGTAAAGGTCGCCAAATGCCAGTGCATTATGGGTCAAAAGACTTATTTTACTTAACTATTTCGTCACCTCTTGGTACGCAAATACCTCAAGCTACAGGTTATGCATACGGTCAAAAATTAAAACATATTGATAAAGAGACCGGTAAGCTTGATTCAGAAATTGATAATGTCACTATCTGTTATTTTGGTGAAGGTGCTGCGTCTGAAGGTGATTTTCATGCTGGCTTAAATATGGCCGCAGTCCATGAAGCACCGGTGATTTTCTTTGCTCGTAACAATGGCTACGCAATTTCAACCCCAGCAGATGAGCAGTTTAAAGGTGATGGTATTGCATCGCGTGGTGTGGGTTACGGTATCAAAACAATTCGTGTTGACGGTGCAGACGCTTTAGCTGTGTATGCCGCAACACAGGCAGCACGTGAAATAGCGGCTGAGAATGGGGAACCTATCCTTATTGAGTCAATTGCTTATCGCCTTGGTGCGCACTCAACGTCTGATGACCCATCTGGTTATCGTAGTAAAGAAGAAGAAGCTGCTTTTAAAGCAAGTTGCCCAATAGAGCGTTTTAGAAAGTGGCTATTAAAACAAGGTTGGCTAGATGAAGCTGAAGATGAAGCGGCAAAAGATAAAATACGCGAAGATATCTTAGCAGCGGTAAAAGTGGCAGAAAAAATACAAAAGCCTGCCCTTGAAGAGCTAGTCTCAGACGTTTACGACACGCCAATTCCATCACTTCAAAAGCAATATGAAGAATTGAAAGAGCATATTAAAAAGCACCCAGATGCTTATCCAGTGACCGCAGGGAGAATTAAATAATGGCTAAAATGAACATGCTACACGCCATTAACTCGGCGCTAGATATCACCATGAACGAACACCCTCAGGCGTGTATTTTTGGTGAAGATGTGGGTTATTTCGGAGGCGTTTTTCGTGCTACATCAGGCTTGCAAGAAAAGTATGGAAAACATCGTGTATTTAATACGCCACTGACAGAGCAAGGAATTTTAGGATTTGCAAATGGCTTAGCTGCATTTGGTGCACCCGCATTAGCAGAAATTCAGTTTGCAGATTATATCTTTCCCGCGTTTGATCAAATCGTCAACGAGTCAGCAAAATTTCGCTATCGTAGTGGTAATGAATTTGATGTAGGAAACCTTACCATACGAACACCTTATGGTGGTGGTATTGCTGGTGGGTTATACCACTCTCAATCTCCTGAAGCATATTTTGCGCATACACCCGGTTTAAAATTGGTTGTTCCACGAAACCCTTATCAAGCCAAAGGCTTGTTACGCGCATGTATTAAAGATGATAACCCAATTATCTTCTTTGAACCTAAGCGCTTGTATCGAGCATCTGTGGGAGAAGTACCTGAAGAAGACTACACAATTGAAATTGGCAAGGCTGAAGTCGTTAAAGAAGGCCGCGATGTCACATTACTTGCCTGGGGTGCTCAGATGGAAATCATCGAGCAAGCTGCCAGCAAGGCCGAAGAGGCTGGTATTAGCTGTGAAGTGATTGACTTGCGCAGTATTTTACCTTGGGATATGGAAACGATAGCAAAGTCAGTAATCAAAACAGGTCGTTTGATTGTCAGTCACGAAGCGCCGATCACAAATGGCTTTGGTGCTGAAATTGCCGCTACCATCCAACAAGAGTGTTTCTTGCATTTAGAGTCGCCAATTGCCCGAGTATGTGGATTGGATACACCGTACCCACTTGCTCTTGAGAAAGAATATGTGCCTGATGCACTGAAGGTATTCGCTGCTATTAAACAGTCAGTAGAGTTTTAAGGATTAGTCATGGCTAAAGAATTTATCTTACCCGACATTGGCGAAGGCATCGTAGAGTGTGAAATCGTAGAATGGTTAGTTGCTGTAGGGGATGAAGTAAAAGAAGATCAACCTATTTGTGACGTAATGACAGACAAAGCGTTAGTTCAGATACCAGCTGTTCATGATGGTGTGATCACGACTTTGCATTATGAAAAAGGCGAAATCGCCAAGGTACATCAGCCATTATTTGCGATGGATGTAGCAGGCTCAGTACCTGCTAATGACTCAAGTCAAGAGCAAGCAGCTGAACAACGCTCTACAGGTAGTGCATTATCGCAGCTAGATGATTTTATCTTACCAGATATTGGTGAAGGGATTGTTGAGTGTGAAATCGTCGAGTGGTTAGTTGCTGAGGGTGATGAAATCAAAGAAGACCAAGCTGTTTGTGATGTGATGACAGACAAAGCATTGGTGCAGATCCCAGCAAAATATGATGGTGTGGTTGAAAAGCTGTACTATCAGAAGGGCGATATCGCACAAGTACACAGTCCATTATTTCAGATGCGTTTAGCTGGCATGAGTGATGCACCAGCAGAGGCGAAAGTAGAAGTAAAAGCTGCGGCTCAAACCGTTAAAGCGGAACAAAACCAAGCGCCTAAAACGCAGCTACCGGCAAATGGCAAAGCCATTGCGTCACCAGCTGTTCGTCGTATGGCACGCGAACAAGATGTCGATATTAACCAAGTGCCAGGTACAGGTAAAAATGGCCGCGTGTTTAAAGAAGATATCACTCGCTTTGTTGAAGGTGGTGCTGTTCAGGCAACCACCAGTCAAAGTGCAGGTAAAATACTAGCTACAACATCGTCAAATATTGTAAGCTCAGGTACGACTCGAGTAGAGCCAATTCGTGGTATGAAAGCTGCGATGGCTAAACAGATGGTAGCCTCGGTTTCAACTATCCCGCATTTCACTTTCAGTGATGAAATAGATTTAACTGAAATCATTGCACTACGTAAAGCGCTAAAAGAGCAGTACGCAAAAGAAGGTATAAAGCTGACGATGATGCCGTTCTTTATCAAAGCGCTATCTTTGGCAATGAAAGAATACCCGGTTGTTAATTCCAAAGTAAATGATGACTGCACAGAGCTTACTTACTTCGATGATCATAATGTTGGTATGGCAGTTGATTCAAAGTTAGGGTTACTGGTGCCAAATATTAAAGGCTGCCAGAACAAATCGATTGTTGCTGTTGCGCAAGAAGTGATGCGATTGACTGATGCAGCTAGAGAAGGGCGTGTATCACCAGATGATTTAAAAGGTGGCACTATCTCTATCTCTAATATTGGCGCGATTGGTGGTACTACTGCAACTCCGATTATTAATAAGCCTGAGGTCGCTATAGTCGCACTTGGCAAACTCCAGCATTTACCTCGTTTTGATGATAAAGGTAACGTAGTATCTCGAGCAATAATGCAAGTAAGTTGGTCTGGTGATCACCGAGTAATAGATGGTGGCACAATTGCAAGATTTAATAACTTGTGGAAAGCTTACCTTGAAAACCCAGCTAAAATGATGATGGCCATGATTTAGCAGCATAGGCTGATAAAACCGCAATCATTTAATTAACGTCACCCGTTTTAGAACGCGTGGCGTTTTTACACCTTTAGGGCGTGTTGTTCTTTACTGCATCGGGGGCAATTGCTAATTATATTTTGGCAGTAAAGTAAATGCTGCTTGTTACGAAAATAGTTTTTTCCTAACTACTTTTCGATACTCACTGGGTGTTTGATTTAGTTTATTTTTAAACACTCTAGTGAGTAAACCTTGCGAATTAAAACCAACAGACATGGCAATATCTTGAATGGATAGATTGCTATTGGCTAATAACTCTTTGGCGGTTTCAAGGCGCAAAGATTGCAAGTAGTCAGTGGCTGTTTGTCCTGTAGCGGCTTTAAAACGTCGATTAAAAGTGCGTTGGCTTAAATCGAACTGCATAGCGACTTGGGCGAGAGATAACTCACTGGCATAGTTGTTTTTAAGCCAGAATTGAATGGCTGCTACTTGCTCATCTGGGTGCGTATCAACGGCACCTTCTAAATATCTTTGCTCTTCATAGGGTTTGCGAATTTCATGAGAAAAGTTTTGTTGCACATGATTGGCTGCCGCACTGCCGTATAGCAGCGAAATAAGATGAACAATAACGTCTGCCAGAGCATTTAGGCTTGCTACGGTATAAATGCGTTCAGATTGGGTGATGAAAAAATCGGGTTTTAAATCAACTTTTGGGTAGCTACGACTAAACTGTTCAGCGTAATGCCAATGAGTGGTTGCAGGGTGTTCGTCTAACAACCCTGATTCGGCTAAAAAACAGACGCCCGTACCTACACCAATGACGGTACCGCCATTTTGCCAACTGGTCATTAACTCATTGGCCAAATGAGGATTTTTATGAATAACGGGTCTTGGGTTACGCCAAATACTTGGTACAATCACATAATCTTGTTGTGCAATTTCACTTAGCTCTCCCGAGGGTTGTAATCGAATGCCCAGCTCGTTATCAATCTCATGTTCCGCACTACTTAGCCAAGAGAGTTTTAAAGGTCTAAAACCTTTCCCTAAATGCCGCTTAGCATGCGCTTCACCAGCTCGTAACATTTCCGCGGGTAAAGTGACACTGGTAAATAACATATGCTCATAAAGGATAAAAGCGACGTGAATAGGTTGGTTCATCTGGTCAGACCACCTTGTTTTGGCTAATTAGTAATGTTATATGTCTAATTTTGCATTATATAATTTCTAAGTTCCAACTAAAATCAACACATATTTAGCTATATAGAATAATTCGCATGACAGCATTACCTATTATTGTTGGTATGGGGGGCATTAACGCCGCTGGGCGTACTTCATTCCACCAAGGATTCCGTCGTATTGTATTGAATAAGTTGACACAAAAAGCAAGGCAAGAAACGTTTTTAGGCCTCGCCACACTAATGAATTTGGTTAGTTATCAAGGTGGTCAGCTTATTGTAAATAAAGATGGCACCGTCATTACGGCTGACCAGATAGAAATACGATTGGGTGAGCAAATAAAAGCGGGTACGTTAATTCGTAAAATTGAAAAAAACCATTTTGATGTTGACGCAACGCATTGGCAGCAAAAACTGACAATAAAAAGCAGTGATGCAGCTGGCTTACGTTTTCAATGTAAAAAACGTGATTTACCCACTCCAGTGCCCGCGAGTTGGCAGGTAACTGACATGGAGAGTAAATTTGTTTCTGTTTTAGTCCCTGAGCAACTTGAAGTAAAGCACGATAGTTACAGAGATAACCCTATTAAAGCTGCAGGCCAGTTCCCGAGTGGTTTTGAGCCCGGGAAAATGTACAACAGCCGTTATCAGCCTAGAGGTTTACAAGCTACTATTTTTGCTGCAACAGATGCAGTGCGCTCAACTGGACTTGAGTGGCAGCAAGTGATGAATAGCGTAAAACCAGATCAAATTGGTACTTATTCAGCCTCAATTGCAGGGCAAATGAGTGATGAAGGCTTTGGTGGCTTAATTCGAGCGCGCATGAAAGGTGAGCGGGTAAGTACTAAACAACTCGCGCTTGGCTTAAATACGATGTCGACTGATTTTATTAATGCTTACGTAACGGGAAGTGTGGGCACAACTTTCACTACATCAGGTGCATGCGCCACTTTTTTATATAACCTGCGCGCTGCGGTGAATGATATTCAAGCTGGCCGCACGCGCGTTGCAATTGTGGCAAGCGTTGAGTGTGCTTTGACACCTGAAGTAATTGAGGGCTTTGCTACTATGGGCGCGCTTGCTAATGAAGAAGGTCTGAAAAAATTAGATAACAGTGATCATGTAGATTATCGACGTACCAGTCGTCCATTTGGTGAAAACTGTGGCTTTACCATCGGGGAAGGCGCACAAGTCGCTATTTTGATGGATGATGAACTAGCTTTATCTATGGGCGCTCAAATTATGGGCTCTGTTGTTGATGTATTTGTTAATGCTGATGGCGTTAAAAAGTCAATTACGGCACCGGGCCCTGGCAACTATATAACCATGGCAAAATCGGTGGCTTTAGCAGAGCAGATTGCAGGTACTGACGCTCTACGAGAACGCAGTTTTATTTTGGCTCACGGCTCAAGTACGCCTCAAAATCGCGTAACCGAATCGTTAATTTATCATAAAGTTGCAGAGGCTTTTTCTATAAATGGCTGGAAAATCGCTGCGCCAAAAGCCTATGTAGGACATACCATAGCGCCTGCCAGTGGTGACCAGCTAGCCATGGCACTTGGGGTGTTTAGCCACAATATAATGCCAGGGGTTACTACGATAGATAAAGTAGCTGATGATGTGTATAACGAGTATCTAGATATTCGCACAGAGCATTATGAGTGCCAGGATATGGATATTGCATTTATTAATTCAAAAGGTTTTGGTGGTAACAATGCCACTGCGACCGTTTTTTCGCCTAAACAAACGATGCGCTTGTTGGCTAAACGCTACAGCGATGACTTATTTACTGATTACAACACCAAACTAGAGTGTACTGTACAAGCTCAGTTGCGTTATCAACACGCTGCAGACTTAGGGCAATATGAGCTAATTTATCGCTTTGGCGAAGGGCAAATTGATGAGTCAGAATTGCTGATTGATAAAGAGTCACTTACCATCCCCGGGTTTGATAACAAGATCACCTTGACTGAAAATAATCAGTATACCGATTTAAGCTAAAGAAGAATTGTTAAGCAAAGCAAGGCGCTCAGGATGAGCGCCTTTTTGTTGTACCTATAAGCTTTGTACTGCATTAACTGGCATCTTTAATTGCGATTGAACGTATTAGGGTTGGGTTATAGCTTTCTCTTACCTAGCGTACATCTGCTTATTCGATAGCGCATAAATTCCACTAATGTTTAACTTTTGTACATGAAAGCGATGATTTATAAATAAAAATCCAGTCTCCATTTACTTTTTTATATGAAGCCCTACACTAGTAAAGGAAAGCTAGAGACGCAGTTGAGTGTTGTATTGATTGATTATCAAGGCAATAAACAAGCTGATATACAACAGCTTGGTTGGTTTATCTTAATTACAATTATTTAAGGCGTGATATTAATTTTATTAGAACATTGATCATTTTGGCGAGTTAAATGAGTCATTAACTGCGTTATAAATTACGCATGTAGAATAACTACATGGCGAAATTTTGCCTAGTTACCAAACCATTTATCAATCGCTACATCTGATCATTTATTTAATGCAATTGATATAATACTGTCATTGTAACTAACATAAACCCATCATTTACCCTTCAGTTCAAAAAAGCGTAGTTAATAAACTAGCTGGTAGTTTAACTGTAGTGATGTAACACATTGATACAACAACTTAGATGAATTTTTATTTCTTTTAGTGGTCGAGAATTAGTGCTCGGGAATAAATTTTACACACCTAAGCTACAACTGAGTTTTACGAGTGACTTACTAAGCTAACTTAGTCTTATCAGCACTTTTAGTGTGCTGTGAAGAAAGTAACGGTACAAATGGTTTGGTGTCGTATCACAATCAAAAAAAGAGGATATCATGGGTAATAACCACGATAAGTACAGTATCGACAATACTGACTATACGGTCGGACAAGATAACGTTCAAAAATGGGGTTTTGATGTACATAATCCAGTGTTTGGTGTGAGCGCAGGTTTAATCTTAGCCTTTTTAGTTGCCATTTTGCTTGTTGATTCTGAAGTAGCTAAAGCGACTTTAGATGGCATAAAGTGGGATATTATAGGTACATTTGACGCACTATTTATGTGGTCAGCCAATTTATTTGTAGTTTTTTGTCTGGTGTTGGTTATATCACCTTTTGGTAAAATACGCCTCGGTGGGGCCGATGCAAAACCTAGCTATTCTACTTTGTCTTGGCTAGCTATGTTATTTGCTGCTGGAATGGGTATTGGCTTAATGTTTTGGGGGGTTGCTGAACCTGTAGCTTATTACACTGGTTGGTATGAAACGCCATTGGGCGTTACTGCAAATACGCCTGAAGCAGCAAAAGTGGCAATGGGTGCAACCATGTACCATTGGGGTTTACACCCTTGGGCTATCTACGCGATAGTGGCATTATCACTGGCCTTTTTTGCATACAATAAGGGACTACCGTTATCAATTCGTTCAATTTTTTATCCTATATTAGGTGATAGAGCTTGGGGCTGGCCAGGTCATATTATTGATATATTGGCGGTGCTCGCAACGCTATTTGGTCTTGCTACATCATTAGGTTTAGGCGCACAACAAGCTGGCGCTGGTATTGAGCATGTTTTTGGTATTGAATCGGGACTTGGTTTACAAGTAGGTGTTATTGCGGGTGTAACCGCTTTGGCGATTATATCTGTCGTACGTGGCATAGATGGGGGTGTTAAACTGCTGAGTAATGCAAATATGCTCATTGCCTTTGCACTACTATTATTTGTTTGTATCGCTGGTTTTGCGGTTGCGCTTGGGAATGTACCGACTACTTTGATGGGGTATGTAGAAAATATCATTCCATTGAGTAATCCACATAATCGAGAGGATGAAGCTTGGTTTCAAGGTTGGACCGTATTTTATTGGGCTTGGTGGATTTCTTGGTCACCGTTCGTAGGCATGTTCATTGCGCGTGTTTCTGAAGGACGTACTATTAGAGAGTTTATTATTGCAGTGTTACTGATCCCAACTTTAGTCACGGTACTTTGGATGTCGATTTATGGCGGGTTGGCTATTGATCAAGTTAAAAATGGTATTGGTGCGTTAGGGAGTGATGGTTTAACTGAAGTGCCATTAGCTATGTTCCAAATGTTTGAAAATTTACCTATGAGTGGATTGTTATCAGTTGTTGCGATTTTACTGGTATTGGTATTCTTCATTACCTCTTCTGATTCGGGCTCATTGGTTATAGATAGTATTACAGCGGGTGGTAAAATTGATGCGCCAGTACCACAGCGTATTTTTTGGGCAAGTGTTGAAGGCACAATTGCTGCGGCGTTGCTTTGGATAGGTGGTAAAGAAGCAATAGAGGCACTACAAGCAGGTGCCATATCTACCGGTTTACCATTTACTTTCGTGCTATTGCTCATGTGTGTTAGTTTGATATTGGGATTAAGAACAGAGCCTAAAAGTAGCTATTAAATTTACATAGAGTTTTTGTGTAAAAAGTGCGGCTCAGGCTAAATATCATTCGTTTAAAGTAATGAGATCCTGCAACAAGTTCACAATGACGAAATAGGCTCAACAATGAGACTAACGAGGAAGACGGCAGTGCCCAAAGATACGTCTGTCGTCTTCTTGATAAAGGTCTGAATATCTTTACTAAAACCCAGGTTTCGCTTGTTTATGTGTCTTATGCCAATGCATAGGGGTTGGTTAGCGCCATATGTCTTTGATCATGGTTGCAGGGTCTAAATAATATTGTGACTGAGCTTGCAATAGTTCTGCAGTTGCCAATGCATCAGACAAAGCATGATGGGGTTGATAATAGGGAAGGCCATAACGTTTTCTACAATCAGCCAACCGAAGCGATGGTATTGCTTTGTTGGTAAGTTTATCAAGCCAGCTTCTTTGCTTATTTTTCGCTGTTTTTTCTACTTCCATGGTATCGATGACCGGGAATTCAATTCCTTCACCTAATCTAGCCATTAAAGCAGCATGAAAAAACGACTTTTCTATAAACTGATAATGTACCACGATAACTTTACCTGTTATCGCCGCTAATATTTCCTCTAAAACAATTGTTAAATCAGGTGCTTGCTCAATTTGAGAATGCGTAATTCGGTGCAATGTTACGGACTCTTCAGCTAATATACAGCTTGGTTTAACTAACCAGTGCTTTGCCTGAGCACAACAGATCCTACTTAAGTTGAAAGGAACAATACCCACGCTGACTATGTCATCTTTATTTGGGTTTAACCCTGTAGTTTCAAAGTCAAGGGCAACAAAGTCGCTTTGTGCTAACGTGCCAAAAGGGTCTACTACACCTTGTTGATAAAACGCTTTTAAGCGAGTGTCTTTTGATGTTTGTGCTAATCGTCGAAAACGACTTTGCCACGAAATGATATTACCCTGCATAACTAGCTACACTGTTTCATTTAAAGCAATCCTATTTTTACTTCATTATTGATTTGTTTTGATATCTGAATTTTAAAAAGCTTTGTGCTTTGTCTAAAACACCAAATGCTTCTTTAAGGTTTCGTTGTTCAAACTCTGAAAGTGTTTCAGGGGATAGACTATTGTCGGGTTTTTCATTTTGTTCAATTTGCCAAGATTGATGCTTAATGCGCATAATTGCAATGTATTCAAGGGCAGCTTGCAAGTCTTGTACTTTCCCTTTCGGTAGTATGTTTGCTTCGTTGATGTCTTCAAGTCTTTCAAATGAATTTTGTTTTCTTGAACCCACAGCTAATGCATGGACACGCACTAAGTCTGATAAGGGCGCTGTACCGCGACGTTTGATATTCATAGAGCGCCGATGTTGCCCATCTTGCTCTAAAACAAAGCCGTTAAAAAACCCTAAAGGTGGTGTTCTTCTTAGTGCGTTGTGCGCCATAGCAGCGAGAAAGCTAGGTGTTTTCTGCGCCTTTTTACTAATAAAGTTGGTAAGGCTTTCAGCCCATTTAACTTTGCCCCAAACGCCTTCAAGGTCAAAGAAGATAGAGCTATTCAATAGGGCCTCTGGTTTAGGGTTTTCTATCCAGTCACTGAATTGCGCTTGCCATTGGTCAAAAGTGAGGCGCCAAGCAGGGTTACTCGCCATAATTCCGCCATCGCAATAGGTATAACCACAATTAGCAAGGCCATCACAAACAAACTTGGCGAGCTGTTCAAAGTATTTTCCATGCATGTTGTGCTGGTAGCTATTATCAAGTATTAATGCGTTGTCTTGATCGGTAACTATCAGCTGCTCATCACGTGCCATGGACCCTAGTGCAATAAAACAATACGCGATAGGCGGCGGTCCCAATTTAGCTTCGGCAAGTTCGAGTAGTTTATGTTTGAATGTTTTACCTATAATGGACATAGCTGAGCCAATCATATGCGAATTGGCATCTTCATTGACCATACGAATAAAGATAGTACTTAAATATTTTGCGTAACTGGCAAGGTCATCAACACTTTGTTGCTCCATCAACCCTCGAACAAACAATAGGCTACTTTGTGACTCATACCGTAAAATATCTGATAAGGTGAGCATACCAATAGGCTTACGTTTATGTACAATTGGTAAATGATGAACACTGTCTCTGAGCATTAACATCATTGCTTCAAATACATAAGCATTAGAGTCAATAATAACCACGTCAGTTGTCATAATATCAGCAACGGGCGTATCATAAGGCAACCCTTGGGCTACCACTTTATTGCGTAGATCCCTGTCACTTATTAAGCCAACCACTTGTGCATCGTCTTCTTCAGGGTCATCAACCATAGGTTTTGCAGGGTCATAGATCAAAAGAGAAGATACTTGTTCTTTAGTCATAACTTGTGCAGCTTGCTGAACGGTACTGTTGCGTTCAGCATAAACTACATCTCTTAATATTAGTTTGGTGACCTTGGCAGTGGTCATGTCATTACTGTCAGCTTGCTCAGAGACGGTCATTTTCAAGCGGGTGTTATCATCTGCTTCGAAATAGTCGGCAAAAAACTCAAAATTATTACAATATTCATCAAAAATGCCGACAGGAATACAATAAACTAAGGTATCTTCAAGTGTATTTGCGCCAAATCGTACTTTTCGATTCATCAGCAAGCCTCTGTGGCCAAAAATACCACCAGTTGAGATACGATGATATAACTCGCCTGAACGGCGAAGTAATTCTACAGAGCCTGAGCGAATTACATATAGATAGTTGATTTGCTGTTCGTACTCAAATATTTGGCTTCCGCAGCGGTAATAGCTCACTTCTACGTTACTTGCAAGGGTGTTTAGTGCATCTGATGGTAAGTCAGAAAATGGAGCATATGCTTCCAAGAAATTGGCAACTTCCTGATGTTCGACTTCCATGGTTTGCCTTGATATAAAAAGAGAATTAACCTTATTGTGGGAGACAGTAAGCTAATTTGCAATGATAATCACTTGCTACTAAACACTTTTTATAAGTTTTGTGTGGGAAGAATAAGCATAGCTGTAAAACTAATTGAAACCATTAAAGTGCTCAACGCTTGCATGCCACTTTAACTTACATATTCTGTAAATTACTAACTTTAGGGAATATAAGGCTTGTTTAAATAAGCCTTATATTCTGTGAATTGTTTAAGAAAAGTGTTTAGCGTGAAAATGCAGGTGCTCGTCGATAAAACTACTGATAAAAAAGTAGCTATGATCGTAGCCTTCTCGCATGTTTAATGTGAGAGGATAATTGATATTCTCAGCTACTTTTTGCAAATGCCAAGGTTGTAGTTGCTCTTCTAAAAAGCTGTCTGCATCGCCTTGGTCTATTAAAATAGGGATTAGTTGCTTAAACTGCTTCTGTGAAAGCAAAGCCGTTGCGTCATATTGCTGCCAAATACTAGTATCTATCCCTAAATATCCTGTAAATGCTTTAACTCCCCAAGGACATTGTTGCGGGTGAACAATTGGGCTAAAGGCAGAAATACTGGAGTAAACATCGCTGTTACGCAATCCTATGGTCAAAGCACCATGGCCACCCATTGAGTGACCGCTTATGGCTTGTTGTTCGGTCACAGGGAAGTGTGCTTTGATCAGCTGAGGAAGCTCACTCACAACATAGTCATACATGTGATAGTGCTTATCAAACGGAGGCATTATTGCATTGAGGTAAAACCCCGCACCTAAACCAAAATCGTAATTGGCAGCCGGGTCATCAGCAACACTCTCACCACGTGGACTAGTATCGGATGTTACAATAGCAATGCCAAGTTCATTGGCAGTTTTAAACGCCCCTGCTTTTTGCATAAAGTTTTCATCGGTGCAGGTTAAGCCTGAAAGCCAGTAAAGCACCGGTACCTTTTTTCCATGATTAGCGGTCTCGGGTAAAAAAATTGCAAAAGTCATATCACATTGCGTAGTTGTGCTGGCGTGGCGGTATCGCTTATGCCAGCCGCCAACTACTTTATTGCTGGCGACAAGTTCCATAATAACCCTTATTTATAGTGCACTACAGAGCGAATACTCTTTCCTTGGTGCATTAAATCAAATGCTTCGTTTATATCTTCAAGCTTCATTGTATGAGTAATAAAGTCATCAAGCTTAAATTCACCAGCCATGTAACGCTCGACAATTTCAGGTAATTCAGAACGACCTTTTACACCACCAAAGGCACTGCCACGCCAAACGCGGCCTGTAACAAGTTGGAAAGGGCGCGTAGTAATTTCTTGTCCAGCACCGGCAACACCAATGATCACTGATTCTCCCCACCCCTTATGGCAACACTCTAAAGCAGAGCGCATTACATCAACATTACCTATACACTCAAAAGAAAAGTCAACACCACCATCGGTCATTTCAACAATGACCTCTTGGATTGGTTTGTCGTAGTTTTTGGGATTGATCACTTCTGTGGCACCCAGTTTAGTTGCCAAAGAAAACTTGCTTTCATTAACATCAATACCAATTATACGTTTGGCACCGGCCATGGTTGCACCAATAATCGCAGATAAGCCAATGCCACCTAAACCGAAAATTGCGACGGTGTCACCAGCTTGTACTTTAGCCGTGTTCATAACTGCGCCCATCCCGGTTGTAACACCGCAACCGAGTAAGCAAATTTCTTCAAGTGGTGCGTCTGGGTTAACCTTCGCTAATGAAATGTCAGGAAGCACGGTATACTCAGAGAATGTAGATGTGCCCATGTAGTGGAAGATTGGTTCACCATCTTTATAAAAACGTGTGGTGCCATCTGGCATTAAACCTTTTCCTTGAGTTTCACGAATTTTTTGACAAAGGTTAGTTTTACCAGAGGTACAGAATTTACACTCACCACATTCAGGAGTGTATAGTGGAATGACATGGTCGCCTACAGAGACACTGGTAACTCCTTCGCCTACCGCTTCGACTATACCAGCCCCTTCGTGACCTAAAATAGCCGGGAATACGCCTTCAGGATCATCACCCGAGAGCGTAAATGCGTCGGTATGGCAAACACCAGTAGCAGTGATTTTAACAAGTACTTCACCCGCTTTTGGCATCATGACGTCAACTTCTTCGATGCTTAAAGGCTGCCCAGGACCCCAAGCGATAGCGGCTTTTGATTTAATAAATTCCGACATGGTTTGTTTCTCATTGGTTATACATGATGGACTCAGTATAATTGCATTAATATATTTGATAATATCTAAATAACTAAAACACTTTTACATATTTGTAATAATGGATGGATGTTGGATAGATGGACAGGTATTGACGAGTTTGTTGCGGTTGCCACACTTGGCTCTTTTACGCTTGCTGCAAAAAATTTAAGTACTTCGGTTGCGCAAGTTAGCAGAAGAGTAAAAGAGCTTGAACAACAGTTAAATCATCAGTTATTGACTCGAACTACACGTACTCTCACACTGACTCAAGAGGGTAAAGTTTTTCTCACTCATGCAAGACATTTACAGCATGCCTATAATGATGCTCAACTGGCACTTCGACAGCGTGATCAGCAGCCTTCAGGAGTATTAAAGCTTACTGCCCCCGTGATGTTTGGCGAGCACTATATTATGCCATTAGTTCATGACTTTATGCGTAAATACCCGAAGGTTAGTGTGGAAATGCAGTTAAGTAATGAACAGCTAGATATTGTCGCAGCTGGTATTGATGTTGCAATCAGACTTGGTCATTTAAAAGATTCAAGCCTTCGGGCTAGAAAATTATCTTCAAGGCGCACTTTGGTCTGTGCTGCACCGAGCTACATTACAAATCATGGCCAGCCTCATAGTTTAAATGAACTATCACAGCATACTTGTTTGATTGGTAATAGTCGTACATGGCGGTTTTTAGATTGTGCTAAAGAGCGTAATATTACTGTGCATGGTAATTTAATCTGTAATAGTGGCTGGGCTTTACTAGATGCCGCTTGTAAAGGCATGGGCTTAGTTCAATTACCGCACTATTATGTGCAAGCTGCTTTACAGAAGGGGCAGTTGATTGAACTGTTGCCAAAGTTTAAGCCTGAGGCTGAAGGGGTCTGGGCGGTATATCCACCCAGACAATATGTACCTACTAGTTTGCGATTGTTGCTTGATCATTTTGTGCAGGGGTTTGTTCACTCGAATGCATAGTACTCAGTGCCATGTTGAGCGCTTCTTCACGGCTTTGGCAAAACGCATTGCCACCTAAACGTTCATTAATATTAAAGCGATGTAATTGCTCACTGGTTTCTTTGTTAGGTGAATAAATATACACCTCACAGTTGGCATCAAGCGCATCAATAATCGCATTTTCTAAAGCGAGGCTAACGGTAACATCTAACATTGCAACATCGCTGAGATCAAGCACCATTGCTTTATATTTAGCTATATCTCTGTGTTGACGGGCGATAGCCTTAGAGACACTAAAAATCATGGGCCCTGATAAATAAAAGTACAGTAATTGCCCCTGTGCTTGGTTAAATAATTCGCGTTCAACATCTGTCATAGGCACATCGTCATCACTGTCACTAATTGCTTTGACCTGCTCAGCTTGCATTCTACTCAATCGCTCAATAACAATAATATTTGAAATAAATACACCAAGACCCACAGCAACCATTAAATCAACAAACACAGTTAATAGCATTACGCCATACATGATAGCCATTTGCATGATGCTGAGTTTGTGTGCACGCTGAATAAAGCTCCAGTCGAGAATGTTAAAGCCAACATAAACGGCGATACCAGCAAGTACAGCCATAGGAATTGGTTCGGTTAAGCTGCCCGCCACAAACACCACGGCCATTAAAATAAGGGCGCGAATAATTCCAGCTGCTGGTGAACGAGCACCCACTTGAATGTTAACCACCGTGCCCATAGTTGCACCTGCGCCAGGTAGCGCGCCAAATAAGCCTGAGATCATGTTAGCAATACCTTGACCTCTGAGCTCTTTGTCTGAGTTATGCTCCGTTCTGGTCAAACTATCGCCAATAACTGCCGTTAAGAGTGTATCAATACACCCTAATGTACCAAGGATAAGTGCATCAATGATCATTTCAGTAAACACGTCCGCACCGAAGGTAGGCCAAACAATATCGGGTAAACCACTGGGAATTTCACCAATGCGGCGAATGCTATCGGAGTCAAAAAAGATCACTGAGAATAAAGTAATCGCAATTAAAGCAACAAGCTGTGCAGGCACATATTGGCGGTATTTTTGCGGAAGATAAAAAAGAATGCCTAAAGTAAGCACACCTAATAAAAGCTCTGTAAAGTGCAAGTTCATAACCAGTTCGGGTAGAACTGACAAAGTGCCGATAACACCACCTGATGGTGCTTTATGGCCAAGTAAGGGAGCAATTTGCAGAATAATTAAAATAACCCCGATACCAGACATAAAGCCAGAGATCACGCTATATGGCATTAACGTCACATATTTCCCCAGTTTTAATGTGCCGAGTAAAATTTGAAATGCACCTGCCATCATTACCACAGTAAAACCCATAGCCATTCCTGTTTCGGGATATTTGGCCATCATAGTGGTTAAGACTGCGGTCATAATAACCGTCATCGGACCTGTAGGTTCAGAAATGAGAGAGGTAGAGCCACCAAATAGGGCCGCAAAAAGACCCACGAGAATTGCGCCCCACATGCCGGCTTCTGCACCAGCTCCTGAGGCAACACCAAATGCTAGAGCGAGCGGGAGGGAAATTATCGCAGTAGTTACTCCTCCAAACAAATCGCCCTTTAAATTCATGTGTTTAAATCGAGATATAGACAACATAAAACTTCCATGCCGCGAGAGTTCACGCATTTTACACCAAAAATTGAATTTAACTATCAGATACTCCATATTTTTTTACAATTTGCTACGTACCCTGTATTCATGCTTTGTGATAGTATTCGCAACATTAGCCTCAAACATCATCAAAATTAATATGTATCAGCCAGTTAGCCTATTTGTTGGCTTAAGGTATGCAAAAGCCGCTAAAGGTAACGCCTTTATTTCATTTATCTCGTTTTTTTCCATTGCAGGGATTGCACTGGGATTGATGTCTTTGATCACTGTGAGTTCGGTAATGAATGGTTTTGAACAGTCGCTTAAAACCGCCATGCTTGATTTAATTCCGCATGTGCAACTTCGCCACACCTCAAATTCAGGTGATAACACAGAGTTACTCAAAAAGTTACGAGATAATAAACAGGTAAAACGTATACAGCCTTATTTAACCTCAGATGTAATTTTGCAAACGAATAAAGAACTTTTAGGCGTAAGGCTGCAAGGGGTTTTTTCGGGATATAGTAACCCTGTAGAGCAGCATATTTATAGTGGGTCTAGTACGCGAATGGAAAATAGTAAATATCAGTTGATGATAAGCCGTTATTTATCCAGCAAACTAGGTGTAGGAGTTGGTGAAGAAATTAGAGTAATTTTACCTGATGTTTCAAGTTATACACCACTTGGACGTATACCCATGCAACGCCTTTTTACTGTTGCTGCTATCTATGATTCAAACAGCGAAGCTGATACGGCTTTGGCTTTTGCTGACGGTAAGAGTTTAGCGAGGCTGATGCGACGTATAAACAGAGCCAAATATGACGTGAGTATAACTTTGCATGATGCATTTGCTCTGAGTGATTTTTATCTTGAAAACCCGCAACTAAAGCGTGATTTTGACATCGACGATTGGCAGTCACAGCAGGGAACATTATTTGCTGCTGTTGCAATGGAAAAGCGTATTATGTCGTTCTTATTAGGACTTATTGTGATAGTCGCTATATTCAACATATTGTCAGCTTTATCTATGATGGTAAGAGAAAAACAAGGTGAAGTTGCCATTTTACAAACGTTAGGGTTTACGCCACAAATGATAGGCCGAGTATTTATGGTACAAGGACTATACAATGGTTTGATTGGTACAATGATAGGTGTTGTTTTTGGTATTTTAGTTGCTAATTATATCAATGAAATTTTAGCATTTACGGGGTTGTCATTACTTGGAGGAGCAAGTTTACCGGTGGTTTTCTCACAGTCAGGTTTATTAACAATGGCTTTAGTCAGCATTTTAATGAGTTTTATTGCAACTTTGTATCCAGCAAAAAAAGCAGCCAGTGTTCTACCAGCAGAGGTATTAAGGTATGAATGAGTTAGTGATAGATTGCCAAAAGCTGGGCAAATCATATCAAGACGGGAAAGCACAAGTTGATGTGCTAAAGGGGGTTGACTTACAAGTTCGCCAAGGTGAAATGCTGGCGATAGTAGGCAGTTCCGGCTCTGGTAAAAGTACACTCCTACATATTTTAGGCACATTAGATACTGAGTCATCAGGTAGTGTCAGTATTAAGGGAGTGCAGGTAGGTCAACTTTCTCGTTCAAAGCAAGCTGATTTTAGAAATCAAAACATGGGCTTTATCTATCAATTTCACCACTTATTGATGGAGTTTACCGCGCTTGAAAATGTTGCAATGCCACTGTTGATAAGTGGAATGAGTGCTAAACAAGCACATCCAGAAGCGTTAGCAATGTTAGAGCGTGTGGGTTTAAAGCAGCGTGCTTCACACAAACCGTCTGAACTATCAGGCGGAGAACGTCAGCGTGTAGCAATCGCAAGAGCACTGGTTACTAAGCCATCTTTGGTGCTTGCTGATGAGCCAACCGGTAATTTAGACAAGTATAATGCGGTGCGTATTTATGAATTATTAACGCAATTGAATAAACAGTTGAATACCAGTTTTGTCGTTGTGACCCATGACTTAGAATTAGCAGCAAAACTTGGCCGAAGTGTTCAACTCGATGATGGTTTGCTTGCTGAGGTAAGCCATGCTTAGTGCATATTTAAGCAAGCGGTTTCGACAAGCAAAGCGCAGAACAGGTATCGTAAGTTTGTTAAGTAAAGCCTCAACTCTTGGGGTTATGTTAGGCGTAACGGTTTTGATTATTGCTTTATCAGTGATAAATGGCTTTGAGCAACAGCTTGAAGAGCGTTTGTTATCGGTCGTACCACATGTGAGTTATCAAGCGCCTTACGAACCCATTGATAATTGGCCGAAAAAGGTTGAGCAGTTAGAGCAGCATCCAAACATTCTTGCCGCTACACCAGAGATTAACCTAACCGCAATGGTACAATATAAAGGCAAATTAAAAGCCACGCAGCTCAAAGCTGTTATCCCAAGGTTACATCAAAAAGTGTCGGGAATTGGTGCTTATATACAAGGTAAGAATATCGTCCAACTTAAGCAAAATGAAATTGTTTTAGGCAAAAAAATAGCGCAATCACTGGGTGCAATTATCGGGGATAGAATAACAATTCTTGTTGCAAATCAACATGCAGATAAACCTTTGGCTGCACCGAAACGTTTATCATTAGAGCTTGTTGGCATTATCAATATGGGCGGTCCGGTTGACGAATCCCTAGCATTAACTCATTTAAATGCATTACAAAATACGCTAGGCCTTAGCCTTTCTCAGGTGACCGGTTTAAGGGCAAAAGTCGATAACATTTTTCAAGCGCATGATATTGCTATGAACGCAGGTCAGAGCCTTACTGACCTTGTTTATGTAAATAGCTGGTTTCGAACACAAGGAAGCTTATATCAGGATATTCAAATGGTGAGAACCATTGTGTTCTTAGTCGTATTTCTCATTATCGCGGTAGCCAGTTTTAATATTGTGTCTTCAATGGTCATGGAAGTAAAAGAGAAACAAGCCAGCATTGCTATTTTGAAAACAATGGGGGCTAAAGATAGCACAATATTTGCAACGTTTGCTTTGCAAGGGATCACATACGCTGCAATAGGGGCTTTTATCGGCACCGCTGTTGGTGTGTTGCTGGCGATAAATTTACCTGACTTATTTAATGCGGCTTTTGTAGAAGCAAATAGCAATCCGCTTGCAGGCGTTTATTTTGTTGAATTTTTACCTTCAAAGTTAATTTGGTCAGATATTATTATCACATTGACAGTGACTTTAGTTTTAGCATTACTTGCGAGTGTGTACCCAGCTTGGCAAGCAACAAAAACTAATCCAGCTCAAGTGCTTGGTAATTCTTGAACTGAAGCCATACAATAATTTGTTAGTTATTGTATGCAGGTTAATATTAACAGTTTTGTGTTAAGGGCTTGCAAGGATGGAAGCAAACCCTTACATTACTGGCATCAAGAAAGCTTAATAAAGAAGTTAAATATGAGCGAACAACAACAATTAACGCCACAACAGCGCGAAGAATTAGAAAAGCAATGGCAAAGAGAGTGCTTTCAAAGTGCTCAAAAGCATCTAGCAGAGAAAGGCATTATACCAAGTACTGTATTTGATAAAGAAAGCCGGTTTTTAGCGCCGCTGTGTGCAATTTGGAAGATTAAAGCTCAAACGGGAAAAACGTATTGGGTAGTAACAGGGCGTTTGCCTACAGATCATATGGAAACAAGTGCCGCAGCAACAGCTCGAGAAGCCATAAAGAGCTTTTCATACCGTTGGCAGATGAGAGCTGATGAAATAGTTGCAGCAGGCGTGCAGGACGAAACCCAAGCGAAATTTGCGAATTTGCTTGTAAATAGGGCACATGGTCTTTACGAAATTGCCGACAAAGACGAACTTTGGGTTAATGAAGCATCGTAAATGGTTCAGTTTTGAATGCGGAGATAGGGCATCTCAACTTTTGTCTTGGGATCCCTGCTTCCATAAAAACACAACCTTGTTTTAAGAAGCCATTATCAACAAAATTGGGCACTTCATCTAAAATACAATTGACATAGATATTGTCTAAGCCTTTGTCACTGGCAAGTAATACCAAGTAATTAAGCAGAGAAGCATAAACATCGCGATTTCTATGTGATTGAATGACTGCAATACGACTAATCAACCCGTCTGGGCTAAGCCTACCTGTTCCAACAGGTTCTTCATCATCATTACATATAATAACATGATCAGACTTTGCATCTAATGCGTCAAACTCAACTTCCTTAGGAATATGTAGCTCATAGACGAATACACGTTCACGAATTTTTTTTAATTGCGCTTTTTTTTGAAGCCAACTGACCTTGTCAACATGGTAACTCATGATTCCTCCACCTAATACTTAGCGTATTTGCGCAGGTTACCAAGCCTTTAAGTGCATAATGTTGCGTAGATTTATTAGCAAGATAAAAGTTAGCCTGATAATAAAACAAACCTAAAGTAACTTGGCAACGGTCACAGTTTGAATGCTAATAACTTAGTTACTCAAACTCATCGCCTTCTTGTAAATAATATGTTCCCTCACTAATCAGTTTAGCTAAAGTTTTCATAAATACCACACAATTTAGCGCTTCTTTAATTTGCAAGACCGTAAACTCAGTTTTGTCAGTTAACAGCTGAATGCTCGACAGCGCGGTAATAGGTAAAGTATACGTCTGCGCGTTTACGCTAAGTAATACAGATTCACCATGAACTTGATAGACACTGCGAACACCGCCGGCACGATAAATAAAATCCGATGATGCTAAGTAATCGATCAGTTCTTCATAATTAAGCGGCTCATCTAGAGGTGCGAGATCCATATCATGCTTTGGTTGGCTTATCATTGTACCAAGCCAGTGCTTGAATGTGTGCTTGTCAGCAAATGCTTGTTGCATTAGTTGATGAATGTTCTCTACCTCATTGTCACTGATCATACCCACTGAATCAGACTTGATTAAATTAGCATCACTGTAACGTGTGTTACCAAGCTCATTATCAATTAAATAATCTGCAAAACTAGAAATAAGGTCTTTTTGGTCAGGGGCTCTAAAACCTACTGAATAGTTCAGTGCATTTTCAACCGCATAACCTTCGTGCGGACAGCCTGGCGGAATATACAAGATGTCACCACTTTCCAGTACAGCATCAATTATGGCATCAAATTGCTCAACCTGAAGCAGCGATTTATTTTGGGCAAACTGCTTTAAGTTGGGATCAGGCATACCAACACGCCAGTGTCTTTTTCCCTTGCCCTGTATGATGAATACATCATATTGATCTAGATGTGGGCCAACACCCCCACCAGGAGTTGAAAAACTAATCATTAAGTCATCAATTCGCCAGTTAGGTACAAAACGAAATGGTGTTAATAGTGTGGCAGCTTTGGGGTGCCAATGATCAACAGCTTGAACGAGTAGGGTGCTGTTCTGCTCGGTTAAAAGGCTGAAATCTTCAAACGGGCCATGATGTGCTTGCCAATCGTTATTGTGATTGGTGATCAGCCGAGATTCAATACTCTCTTCCATTGCGAGCCCTGCCAATTCTTCGGGTTCGATAGGGTCGACAAAATTTGCAAAACCAGATTTGATTAGCAATGGTTTTTTTTGCCAATACTGCGATAAAAATTGCTCGATTGTTAGATTGTTAATGCTCAACTGATACATAATTTTTTCCATAAAAAAAGCGAAAGAAGTTTCTTTCGCTTTATAGTTTAATTTAATTCTAAGTTACGTTAGTTCGTCAATAAAAGCTTCCGCTCGGCCAATGTAATTTGCTGGCGTCATTTGCTTCATTTGCGCTTTTACTTCATTAGGAAGCTCTAAACCATCAATAAATTCAGCCATGATAGTTTGGTTCACTCGCTTACCACGGGTTAGCTCTTTGAGTTTTTCATATGGTTTTTCAATACCATATTTGCGCATAACAGTTTGAATTGGTTCAGCTAGTAGTTCCCAGTTTTGGTCTAGCTCTTCTAGTAACTTATCAGCATTCACTTCAAGCTTGCTTACACCTTTGAGTGTAGATTGGTATGCAATCAGGGCATAGCCCATACCCACACCTAAATTGCGTAATACCGTTGAGTCAGTTAAGTCACGTTGCCAACGAGATACAGGTAGCTTTTGTGCCAAATGTGCAAAGATAGCATTGGCGATGCCTAAGTTACCTTCAGAGTTTTCAAAGTCAATTGGGTTCACTTTGTGTGGCATCGTTGATGAACCGATTTCACCTGCAACTGTTTTTTGTTTGAAGTGGCTCAGTGCTATGTAACCCCAAACGTCACGATCAAAATCAAGTAAAATAGTATTGAAACGAGCAATTGCGTCAAATAGTTCAGCAATGTAGTCGTGCGGCTCAATTTGTGTAGTAAATGCATTCCATGTTAAGCCAAGACTGGTAACAAATTCTTCTGCGTGGGTGTGCCAATCATAGTCTGGGTAAGCGCTTAGGTGTGCATTGTAGTTACCTACTGCACCATTAATTTTACCTAAAATATCTACTTGTGCTATTTGTTGACGTTGGCGTTGCAAGCGAACATATACATTCGCAAACTCTTTACCCATCGTTGATGGAGAAGCGGGTTGACCGTGGGTACGGGTCATCATAGCAATTGAACGATACTCAATTGCTTTGGCTTTGATAGCGGCAAGTAGTTCATCACAGTAAGGGAGTAATACTTGGTCCCGAGCTTCACTTAACATTAGACCATGAGATAAGTTATTAATATCTTCAGAAGTACATGCAAAGTGAATAAACTCATTGATGGCGTTTAGTTCGGCATTTGGGGCAACCTTTTCTTTTAAAAGGTATTCAACCGCTTTTACGTCATGGTTTGTAGTACGCTCGATGTCTTTCACTCGTGCAGCATCTGCTTCGCTAAAGTTATCGACGATGCTGTCTAACAATGCATTTGCCTCATCACTAAATGCAGGTACTTCAGCAATGCCTTGAGCTTTGGCAAGTGCTTGTAACCAACGTACTTCCACGGTAACGCGGTACTTAATTAAGCCAAACTCACTAAAGATGCCACGCAGTTCGGTAGTTTTACTACCGTAGCGACCATCCACTGGAGAGATAGCGGTTAACGCTGAAAGCTCCATAATTTCTCCTAAACTAATTGGTTTTGAACGATATTTTTAAACTTGTCTTTGTGCTTCGGCGATAATTTTCTTTTTACCAAAGAAAAACTGACGGCGTTTACCACCTAATTGACGCCAAAGCACAGCACTACGAATACCCGCAAGTAGTAATGCCCTAATTTTTTGTTGCGTTGCAGTTTGCTTTAGCAAGTCTGGTTCACCAAATACTTGGATCTTTTGTCCAAGCGGGCTGACAACTTCGCTGTAAATGTCCGCTAAAGCCGCAAGAATAGTCGTGTCACAAATTTCAAAGTGTTGTAATTGGCGTTCAACGTCCTTTAAGCGCTTCGCAAGTTCACTGAGCGCTTTTGGATTATTTGATAAGGCGCGCTCTAATTGCATGATGCTGCCTACATATTTGACCATTTCTACGTCTTTATCACCTTGCGGTGTGAGTTGTGAAAGCAAAGTCCGATAGCCTGATTTTAAAGCGAAGCTGTCACTATAAACATCCTCAGGTTGTTCAGGATTTAAGTTAACAATACTTTGCAAAAAGCTCTCAACTTCCCGTTCATTAAACTGGCCATATTTTGCTGTTTTTTGTACAAGTTTAGTAATTTGACACATTGCCGCTAGGGGCATTACATAATTTGCAGCCATTACTTAATCACCGAGTCTATTATGCCACCACCTAAACAAACATCTTCAGCGTAGAAAACTGCAGATTGACCTGGTGTGACAGCTTTTTGTGGCTCGTCAAATAATACTCGTGCCATACCATCTTCACCTACAAGTAAAGTACATGATATATCGGTTTGACGATAGCGGGTTTTTACTGTGCAGCGTGTGGTGCCTTTGGGACCAATACGATCTACCCAGTGTAACTGGTTGGCATTTAAACCATTGCTGAACAGGCGAGGGTGATCTTTACCTTGGCCTACAATAAGCACGTTACGTTCGATATCTTTATCAACCACATACCAAGGTTCACCATTGCCTTCTTTCATGCCGCCAATGAGTAAACCTTTGCGTTGACCGAGCGTATGATACATAAGCCCTTCGTGTTCACCGACTTCGTTACCTTCAGTGTCTTCAATCGTACCTGGTTGTGCAGGCAAAAACTTTTGTAAAAAGTCTTTAAATTTACGTTCACCAATAAAGCAAATACCGGTGCTGTCTTTTTTGTCATGGGTAATTAAGTCTTGTTCTTCAGCAATGCGTCGAACTTCAGGTTTTTCGATATTACCGACAGGGAATAGGGTTTGCCCAATATGCTCATGGCTTAATGTATACAGGAAATAGCTTTGGTCTTTGTTATCGTCAAGGCCTCGGCACATTACAAATTTTCCATCACGTTCTTGTCGATGAACATAGTGACCAGTCGCAATGTAGTCAGCGCCTAGTGCTTGTGCTGCAAATTCTAAAAATGCTTTAAACTTAATTTCTTTGTTACACATGATATCAGGATTTGGTGTACGTCCAGCTTTATACTCGGCTAGAAAATATTCAAAAACGTTGTCCCAATACTCAGCTGCAAAGTTTACGGTATGAAGTTCAATGCCGAGCTTATCGCATACAGCTTGCGCATCTTTGAGATCTTCAGCAGCAGCGCAATATTCATCATTGTCGTCTTCTTCCCAGTTTTTCATAAACAAGCCTTCGACCTGATAGCCTTGCTGTTTAAGTAAGTAAGCTGAAACTGAAGAATCTACACCGCCGGACATGCCCACGATGACTTTAATGTGACTATTATCGCTCATAATATTTGCTGTAAATTTACCTGATTTTCAAAGGCCGTGATTATAGCACGCAAAAGCGGGTTGCTAAAAGCTGATATGGCTGTCATTACATGGTTAGTATTTTATATTCACCATTTTTTAGGCCATCAAGTGTATATTTGCCAATTTTGGCTCTGATCAATCTAAGGGTTGGGTGGCCAACATGGGCTGTCATTCTTCTCACTTGGCGATTTTTTCCCTCACTAATACTGATACTAAGCCAGGTTGTTGGTATATTTGCACGTTCTCGGATAGGAGGGGTTCTTGGCCAAATATCTGGTTCTGGAATAATTTCAACTTTGGCTGGGCGAGTTAACCCGTCTTTGAGTTCAACGCCATTGCACAGTGCTTGGATTGCACTTTCTGAAGGCGCACCTTCTACTTGCACCCAATAAGTTTTTGTAGTTTTTTTATTGGGGTCGGTCAGTTGATTTTGTAATTTTCCACAATTAGTTAACAGTAAAAGTCCTTCACTGTCTCTATCTAGGCGACCGGCTGCATACACCTGTTTTTCTTTAATATAATCAGCAAGAGTGGCTCGATTACTGTCATCGGTAAATTGGCATAAGACATCAAAAGGTTTATTAAATAGTACTATTTTGACTTGTTCAGGTGGGAGCGAACGTTTTACGGGGCGGTTTCTTGAGAGTTTATTGTTATGTAGGCGGTTAGCCTTATTTATTTTAGCTGCTTTTGAATTGGGCTTGTTCATATTTTCACCGGGTAACCACAACGATATTAATTGTAACATTGCAGCATCTAAAACCACAAAGCTTTGTAGCTCTTTTAAAGAGCTTATAAAATGATGAGGTACTATTAACCAAGGGGGAAGAATTACATGAAAGTGGGTGTGCAAAAAAGGTAAAGAATATGGCAGAAGCATTTTTAATTTGCCGATAAGCCATAGCGGAATGACTTTACAAGGCGAGTCATTTGCTTAAACATATCTTAAAAAGTAAAAAGCCTGCAAAGCAGGCTTAAAATTATATGTAAAGCTTATACAAGTTTTGACAAAATTTGATTAAACGTGTTGCTTGGGCGCATAGCAGCAAACGCTAGGTCGTCGTTAGGTTGGAAATAACCGCCTACGTCCACTGAGTTACCTTGAGCACTGTTTAGTTCATCAACAATGGTTTGTTCTTGCGCTGCTAAACTACCTGCAATTTCAGTAAATTGCGATTGTAGTTGTGTGTCTGCAGTTTGCGCTGCTAACGCTTGAGCCCAGTAAAGTGATAAATAGAAGTGGCTGCCACGGTTATCAAGCTCATTCACTTTACGAGATGGCGATTTATTTTCGTCAAGGAATTTACCTGTCGCTTGGTCAAGTGTGTCTGCTAGCACCTGCGCTTTAGCGTTACCAGCAACTTGGCTTAAATGCTCAAGTGATGCAGCTAACGCTAAGAATTCACCTAGAGAATCCCAACGCAAGTGGTTTTCCTTTTCAAACTGTTGTACGTGCTTAGGCGCAGAACCGCCAGCACCAGTTTCAAACAGGCCACCACCATTCATAAGAGGAACAATAGATAACATTTTAGCGCTTGTACCAAGCTCAAGAATTGGGAATAAATCAGTGAGGTAATCACGTAATACGTTACCAGTTACTGAAATAGTATCTTGCCCATCTTTCATACGAGCTAATGAATATTGTGTTGCTTCAATTGGTGCTTTGATGAGTAGCTCAAGGCCTTCAACATCGTGCTCTGGCAGGTATGCTTTAACTTTGCTGATAAGTTGAGCATCGTGAGCGCGAGTTTCGTCTAACCAAAATACTGCTGGTACACCTGTTGCGCGAGCGCGGTTAACGGCCAGTTTCACCCAATCTTTTATTGGTGCATCCTTAACCTGACACATGCGCCAGATATCACCTTGCTCAACGTTGTGTTGAAGTAACACATCATCGCTGCTGTCTACAACGCGAATTATACCTGCTGAAGGTGCTTCAAAAGTTTTGTCATGTGAACCATATTCTTCTGCTTTTTGTGCCATTAGGCCGACGTTAGGGATCGTACCCATTGTACGTGGGTCGAATGCACCGTTTTTCTTACAGAAGTCTATTGTTGCTTGATAAACACCAGAGTAACAACGATCAGGAATAACAAAACTTGTATCTTGTTGTTTGCCTTCTGAATTCCACATTTGGCCACTGGTACGTATTGCTGCAGGCATTGATGCATCAATGATAACGTCACTTGGTACATGAAGGTTGGTGATACCACGGTCAGAATCTACCATCGCAATGCTTGGGCTTGACTCATAAACAGCTGCAATATCAGCTTCTACTTCTTGGCGTTTTGCATCATCTAGCTGTTGGATTTTTGCATAAACATCACCTAAACCATTATTTACGTCAACGCTTAGCTCTTCAAACAGAGCAGCGTGTTTTGTAAATACGTCTTTGTAAAACACTTTTACAGCGTGGCCAAAGATGATTGGATCAGACACTTTCATCATGGTTGCTTTCATATGCAATGAAAAAAGAACACCTTTATCTTTTGCAGATGCAATTTCAGCGGCCAAAAAGTCTTGTAACGCAGATACACTCATACGAGATGCATCAATTATTTCACCAGCCAATAAAGGTGTACTGGCTTTTAAAACTGTTACGTCACCGTTTTGTGCAACATGCTCGATGCGAACATCAGTGGCTTGTTTAACGGTGGTTGACTGTTCAGAACCAAAAAAGTCACCATCGGTCATGCTGGCAACGTATGACTGCGAGTCAGCAGACCAAGCACCCATTGAATGAGGGTTTTTACGAGCATAAGCTTTTACTGAAGCAGGTGCGCGCCTGTCTGAGTTACCTTCACGTAATACAGGGTTTACCGCACTCCCTTTAATTTTGTCATAAGTCGCTTTAATTGCAGCTTCTTTTTCATCTTTAGGTTCAGCAGGGTAATCAGGCAGTGCATAGCCTTTTTCTTGTAGTTCTTTAACTGTTGCACGTAACTGAGGAACAGAGGCACTAATGTTTGGCAACTTGATGATGTTTGCTTCAGGTGTTTTTGCAAGTTCACCTAATTCAGCCAATGCATCGCTAATTCTTTGTTCTTGCGTTAGAAACTCAGGAAAGTTAGCAAGGATACGACCGGCCAACGAAATATCACGGGTTTCAACTTCTACGCCTGCGGCATTCGTATATGCTTGAATTATTGGAAGCAATGAATATGTGGCTAGCGCCGGCGCTTCATCTGTTTTGGTATAAATAATTTTTGATGTCATCATCATTCCTAGATTTTGTGGCTACTTAAGCCATTCAACAATGCAAAGGGAATGCTATGTTGCCTTATGGCAACAGGTTATAGCAAGTTTGTTAGATATTTTTACTTTTTCAGTAAATAAAAATATTTAACCTACCTCTTGGTAACAGGCGTTATTGTATCAAGCATTATTAGTGAGGGCTAATTAGAAATTTTAAAGGGAGGAGAATAAAAATTATAAGAAATATGAAGCGAGCAACAAATGCAACCCGCTTCCGATAGCCAAAACTACAATTATGCCATCTCTACATCGCGAGGGGCGATGTTAGTAGCATGAAGGCCTTTGGGGCCTTCTTGTAGCTCGAATGTTACATCCTGACCAGCTTTAAGCGTTTTGTATCCATCCATTACAATCGTTGAGTAATGGGCAAAGATATCTTCCTCACTGCCGTCTTCCACGATGAAACCAAACCCTTTGGCATTGTTGAACCACTTGACTTTTCCGCAAGCCATACTTCTACATCCTTCTATAAGTTGACTAATTTAGTTAATCTAAACTTTATAATTTGCTAGACTGCTCAAAGCTCATTGAATTGAGCAATCTATAAACGACTGTAGTTTATATGAGCAGTCAGTCAAGTTTTTTAACGTATTTTTTAACATTTTATTTATTTTATAATTCAAGTTTGCTTGAGTTACCAAGACAAGACTATATTTATTATGAATGGGACGAAAGATTCAGGTGTTATAGACACGGTACGTGAAAGTGCAAAGCAAAAGCTGAGCCCGCCGCGTAAGTACAAGGTCATTTTGAACAACGACGATTACACGCCTATGGAATTTGTAATCGAAATTTTAATGACATTTTTTAATATGGATAGCGAAAGAGCAACTGAAGTGATGCTGAAAGTGCATCATGAGGGAAAAGCTATATGTGGTATATATCCTGCAGATATTGCCCACACCAAGGCTGAGCAGGTCAATCGTTACGCTCGCGACAATGAGCATCCGTTGCTGTGTAGTTGTGAGCAAGAATAACCTTTTTAATTCTCGTTTGGGGGTTGCCAATGCTAAATAAAGATCTAGAAGTTACCTTAAACGCCGCTTTTCGCGAGGCGCGTACGCGTCGCCATGAGTTCATGACAGTCGAGCATTTGTTATTGGCGCTAATCGATAACCCATCAGCAGGAGAGGCGTTGGGCGCCTGCGGGGTTGATATTGAAAATTTGAAACGGGAATTGTCAGAGTTCATTGATGAGACAACCCCAGTGATTCCAGATTTGGAGGAGGATAGAGAAACTCAACCCACGCTTGGTTTTCAGCGTGTATTACAACGTGCGGTGTTTCATGTTCAATCATCAGGACGAAGTGAAGTTACAGGTGTAAATGTACTCGTCGCTATTTTTTCAGAGCAAGAGAGCCAAGCAGTTTATCTTTTGAAAAAGAGTGATATTAGTCGCTTAGATATTGTGAATTTTATATCTCACGGCATATCTAAGGTTGATGATGACTCTGAACATGATGATCATGAAGATATAAACGACGAATCTAGTGAAGTTCAAACTGAAGATAAATCGAAGCTAGAGAATTTCACGACTAACTTAAATACACTGGCGCAAGCTGGACAAGTTGACCCATTAGTTGGCCGTGATGATGAAGTTGAGCGAACTGTTCAAGTACTGTGTCGGCGTAAGAAAAATAACCCTTTACTGGTAGGTGAAGCCGGAGTAGGTAAAACTGCCATTGCTGAAGGCCTTGCGTATCGGATTATTAATAAGCAAGTACCTGAAGTAATTGAAGATGCCGTTGTCTATTCACTTGATATGGGAGCGCTGTTAGCAGGCACTAAGTATCGGGGGGATTTTGAAAAGCGGTTTAAAGCATTACTCAAGGAGTTGCAGGCTAAACCTCATGCAATTTTATTTATTGACGAAATACACACAATTATCGGGGCTGGTGCGGCGTCGGGGGGAGTGATGGATGCGTCTAATTTGATAAAACCATTACTTTCTAGTGGTCAGCTTCGTTGCATGGGCTCAACAACTTATACCGAGTTTAAAAACATCTTTGAGAAAGACAGAGCACTGGTACGTCGCTTTCAAAAGATTGACGTGGTCGAGCCAAGTGTGGCTGATACAACTAAAATTCTTTATGGCCTCAAAGAGCGTTATGAAGAGCATCATGGTATCCGTTATACACAAAAAGCGCTGCGTGCTGCAGCAGAACTCAGTGCCAAGTATATCAATGAACGTCATTTGCCAGATAAAGCAATTGATGTGATTGATGAAGCGGGCGCAAGCCAACGCTTACAGCCAGTGTCACGACGCAAAAAAACCATTGGTGTTTCAGATATTGAAATGATTGTGTCAAAAATTGCGCGTATCCCTCAGCAAAGTGTCTCTAATAGCGATAAAGAAACATTGAAAAACTTAGATCGTAATTTGAATATGTTAGTGTTTGGTCAAGACCAGTCAATAGACGCACTCACTTCTGCAATACGACTGTCACGCTCGGGGCTTGCCAATGAAGATAAACCAATTGGTTCATTCTTATTTGCTGGGCCTACGGGAGTTGGTAAAACTGAGGTTACTAAGCAGTTGGCCAAATGTATGGGTGTAGAGTTTATTCGTTTTGATATGTCTGAGTACTCAGAACGACACGCTGTGAGTCGCCTTATTGGTGCGCCTCCCGGGTATGTCGGTTTTGAGCAGGGTGGTTTATTAACCGAGGCCGCTATCAAACATCCACATGCGGTTGTGTTAATGGATGAAATTGAAAAAGCACATCCTGACATTTACAACATTTTGTTGCAGGTTATGGACCACGGCACGTTAACGGATAATAATGGCCGCAAAGCAGATTTTAGAAATATTGTTGTTGTGATGACTACCAATGCCGGTGTGCAGGAAACTATCCGTAAATCAATTGGTTTCCAAGAGCAAGACCATTCCCATGATGCAATGGTTGAAATAAATAAAGTATTTACCCCTGAATTTAGAAACCGCTTAGACAACATCATTTGGTTTAATCACCTTGATAAAGAAGTTATTTTACAGGTAGTTGATAAATTTGTTGTCGAGTTACAAGCGCAACTTGATAAGAAGTCTGTGAGTTTAGAGCTGACATCTGCAGCAAGAGAGTGGTTAGGCGAACTTGGCTATGATAAAGCGATGGGTGCAAGGCCTATGGCGAGAGTCATTCAAGACAAGCTTAAGAAGCCTCTAGCGAACGAAATCTTATTTGGCAAGTTAAGTGATGGTGGTAATGTTAAAATAGGTGTGAAAGCCGCAGAGTTGGATTTTAGATATGAATCGAGCTTAGTGTCGGCTTAATCCAATATATTGAGCATAGATATCAAAAAGCCTAGCATTTGCTAGGCTTTTTGTTTAACGCTGGCTTTATACCGAAGCGCTTCTTTAAAGTACAAAACTATACATATACAGAGTACTTCAAAGCACAACCTTTTTAGAAGGTTCTACACCATTCGATTAACGAGCGCGGAAGACAATGCGTCCTTTGGTCAAGTCGTACGGCGTCATTTCTACCGTTACTTTGTCACCAGTAAGAATACGGATGTAGTTTTTGCGCATTTTACCTGAGATATGAGCAACCACCACGTGGCCATTTTCTAGTTCAACGCGGAACATTGTATTTGGTAAAGTATCAAGGACTGTGCCTTGCATTTCAATTACGTCTTCTTTCGCCATGTGTAGCGTAACACCTCTTTGAATAATTAAACGCTGCAGATTTTGCCCAAAAGTAGACGATAAGTAAAGGTAAGGGTCAAAAATTTGTTATTTAATTGGCCAAATAGCTCAGATCAGTAAATAAAGCCGCTTTGAAACGACAAAACTGATCTAATTTTTAGTTAATTTTTATTAACGTACTCAATCCAAGCATCATTAATAAATCGTTGCGCAGGTAAAAATTGCGCTTTATAACGCATCTTTTTGCAGCTATCAATTTGATAACCTAAATACACAAACTCTTTGTTTAGCTTATTGGCGTGTTCTATTTGCGCCACAATCATGACGTTCCCTAAGCTGTAGCTGTCATAATCTGGGTCGAAAAAAGTATAGATGGCTGAGAGCGAATTGGGCATCGTATCAGTCACCGCAACGGCAATCAATTTATCTAGATGCCACAGTTCAATGAACGTGATGGGTAACCATTGGCAAAACAAAAAGCTTTCATATTGTAGCCGGTTAGGTGGGAACATCGTGCCATCATTATGTCGTAATGAAATGTATTTTTCGTACAAAGGATAATAATTGTCTCGTTCTTTATGACTTACCGTGAATGAAAACTCATTAGTGACTTTTTTAAACTTACGCTTTTGTGACTTTGATGGAATAAAACGTTTGGAAGGGATCCTCATTGACTGGCAGGCGCTACATTTAGGGCAGTGGGGGCGGTAAATTTGATCGCCACTGCGTCTAAAGCCTAATGCTAATAAGCCTTCAAAACGCGTTGGGGTATAACAGCTAGGGTCTAAAATAACCAGTAACTGCTCTTGTTGTTGAGGTAAATAGCTACAACTAAACTGCTGACTTAAACCAATTTTAGAAGGAAAATGTTCAGTCATAAATGTCATCCAATGTTTGAGCAAGCCACATTGTTTTTGGCACACTAAATTGCGCTGCTATTTTAAGTCTAGTCAAAAATTCCTCTCTCGATATAACTTTTGCACCTAAACTTGTTAAATATGGATTTTCTAATTGGCAATCTATAAAATAGGCATTATGTCGTTTTAGCCAGTTTACAAGTGCCCACATGGCGAGTTTTGACGCATTGGGCTTATGAAAGAACATAGACTCTCCACAGAAAACACCTGATTGCATAACCCCATATAATCCTCCAACTAATACATCGTCGTGCCATATTTCGATGCTGTGCGCTATGCCTTGCTGGTGCGCTTGCTGATAGGCAATTAACATATCGTTGTTAATCCATGTGCCTTCGTTATTGATACGCTGTTGACGACAGGCGGCTATAACTTGTGCAAACGCGTTATTCACCGTAACTGTTGGATTGAGCTGTCGGCATACTTTTTTGAGGGTTCGATTAGCATAAAACTCCCTAAGTTCGATAATGCCACGCTCACTGGGTGACCACCACATGATGGGTTCATGTTCATTAAACCAAGGAAATATACCGCGTGCGTAAGCATTTTTAAGTCTGGGTACACTTAAGCAACCGCCAACGGCTAGTAGCCCATCAGGGTCTTTTAATGCATATTCACATGGAGGGAACTGATTGTCGTTGCTGTTAAGGTGAAATAGTTGTTGAGTCATACAAGGGTATTTGGGCTCATGGTCTGTGTAACATAGCGCAAAAAACTGCTGAAAGAAAATGGGAGTATAAACTCCCATTTTTTAATAACCAGTTATTTTAGGTTATCTAAAAATCGTTCTGCGTCTAATGCTGCCATACAGCCAGTACCTGCAGATGTAATCGCTTGACGATATATGTGATCAGATACATCACCTGCTGCGAACACACCTTCAACGCTGGTTTGTGTTGCATTACCATTTAGACCTGACTGGATGACTAAATAGCCGTCTTTCATTTCTAATTGGTCAACAAACATATCGGTGTTAGGTTTATGACCAATTGCAATGAACACCCCAGCTAGGTCTAATTGTTCAGTATTATCAGACTCAGTTTCTTTAATTCGAATGCCAGTTACACCCATTTCATCACCTAACACTTCATCGAGTGTACGGTTTAAATGCATAACTACATTGCCACTTTTTGCTTTTTCAAACAGTCTGTCAGAGAGTATCTTTTCACTTCTGAAGGTTTCACGACGGTGAATAACGTGTACTTCTTCTGCAATATTTGAAAGATAAAGTGCTTCTTCTACAGCGGTGTTGCCACCACCAACTACGGCTACTTTTTGACCTTTATAGAAAAAGCCATCGCACGTTGCACAGGCTGAAACACCACGGCCTTGAAATGCAGTTTCTGACTCCAAGCCCAAATATTTAGCCGATGCACCAGTTGCAATGATTAAAGCGTCACAGGTGTATGTACCTTGGTCACCACTGAGTGTAAACGGACGTTTGGTAACATCAACTTTATTGATGTGGTCAAAAATAATTTCCGTTTCAAAGCGCTCAGCATGTTCTTTCATGCGGTCCATAAGTGCAGGACCTGTTAAACCATGCGCATCTCCTGGCCAGTTTTCAACTTCTGTGGTTGTGGTTAGTTGGCCACCTTGTTGCATGCCTGTAATCAATACTGGGTTTAAATTAGCGCGCGCGGCATAGACTGCTGCGGTATAACCAGCTGGTCCTGAACCTAAAATTAGCAGTTTGCAGTGTTTAACATCACTCATGAAATATTCCTAAAATTTATATACTAAGGATCAATGAGGACGATTCTATGCAATTCAAGCAAGATGTAAAATAAAACATAAATTTCATTTTTTCTTAAATCGTATAGTTGTCAAAAATAGTGTACTTGATGGTTATTTCGTCCATCAATCATGAAACTGACGCTATTGCATGACCAAGACGCTTTTTTTTGGTATGTTCTTAGTAATTTTGTTTCGTTATTCAATGAAGAATAACCTCTAACGAATAGGTATTTATGGCATTTTGGCAGGATACACCTGGATTTGCATTAGCTGCGGATAACATCCAAATTTTAACGGATGCAAAGCAGTATCATGATGAACTTCTTAGCTTGATACGCCAAGCTAAGAAGCGAATTTATATTACGACATTATATCTTCAAAATGATGCGGCAGGTACAGAAGTACTCAATGCGTTACATCAAGCATCACTGGCGAACCCGTCACTTGATGTGAATGTACTGGTTGATTTTCATCGTGCACAGCGGGGCTTAATTGGTGAAGAAAAGTCCGAAGGTAACGCGAAGTTATATTGTGATGCACTGACGGCCACAAACAGCAATGTAAAAGTGTTTGGGGTGCCAGTAAAAGCGAAAGAGCTGTTTGGTGTTTTGCACCTTAAAGGTTTTGTGATTGATGACACAGTGCTTTATAGCGGTGCAAGTTTAAACAACGTTTATTTGCATTATGAAGACAAATATCGACTCGACAGGTATTTTGTTATTAAACAAGCGCATCTTGCAGACAGCTTTTGCCTATTTACGGATGAGCATTTACTAAGCTCGGATGCAGTTGCGAGATTAGACAAAAGGCCTTTACCGAAGTTTATTGATATCAAGGTCGCCCAAAAGCAGTTAATGCGCAGTCTTAAAAAAGCAAAATACATGTCTAATGGCGCAGATTGTAATGACGGCTTAAATATTCGTGCGTTTTTGGGCTTTGGTAGGCGTACAAATAAGCTCAATCGTTTAATAAAAAGCTTGTTCGATACAACAGAACAAGAGTTAGTGCTTTATACACCTTACTTTAATTTTCCTGCTCCATTGTTACGTTCTTTGCGTCGGCTTTTAAAGCAAGGCCAGCAAGTAACAATCATAGTTGGGGATAAAACAGCGAATGATTTTTATATCTGTCCAAGCCAACCATTTAGTAAAATAGGGGCATTACCCTATTTATATGAAACAATTTTGAGAAAGTTTCTAAAATCACAGCAGCGTTTTATTAAATCTGGGCACCTTAAAGTGTACTTATGGAAAGAAGGCAGTAATTCTTTTCATTTGAAAGGCATTTGTAAGGATGGTCATACTCACTTACTAAGTGGACATAATCTTAATCCACGTGCATGGGGGTTAGATATTGAAAATGGCATTTTAATTGAAGATCCAAATAAGCAAATTTTGCACGAAATTGAACGAGAAAAACGGGCTATTTTAGCCAACTGCCGTTTACTTACAGGGCCAGAAGATGTTGAAACACTTGAAGACTATCCGCTTCCGGTGAAAAAGCTTTTGGGCCAAGCAAAGCGCGTAAAAGTTGACTTTATAATTAAACGTTTTATTTAATATTTGCACATACTTTTAAATAACAAAACCCCAGCAAGTGCTGGGGTTTTGTTATTTAATGCCATTGGTATTAAATAATTAGATATTGCGACAGATAAATGGCTTATTAACTCCCAAACATGATCGATGTATTAATAAACTGCTTCTAGTCGTTAAGTTTTTATTTGTAAGCATCATTATGCACATTTGCAGCACGACCAGAAGGGTCAGCATTATTTTGAAATGATGCATCCCATGCCAGTGCTTGTGGTGTTGAACAGGCCACAGACTTACCATGGGGTACGCAATTTGCTGCAGCATCGCCAGGGAAGTGCTCGGTAAAAATCTGTCGATAGAAGTATGCTTCTTTGCTATCAGGGGTATTAATAGGAAAGCGATATTGCGCATTTTCTAATTCTTGATCTGATACTAGTGTATCAACATGGGTTTTTAAAGAGTCAATCCAGCTGTAGCCAACACCATCAGAGAACTGCTCTTTTTGACGCCACAACACGTCATTTGGTAAATAGCCATCAAATGCTTCGCGTAAAATATGCTTTTCTATTTTGCCATTGTTACACATTTTTTGTTCTGGGTTGGTACGCATGGCAACGTCAACAAATTCTTTGTCCAAGAATGGTACACGTGCTTCAACACCCCAAGCCGCCATCGATTTATTTGCACGCAAACAATCAAACATATGTAGTTTAGAGACTTTGCGATTAAGCTCTTCGTGAAACTCCTGTGCATTTGGCGCTTTATGGAAATATAAATAGCCACCAAATAGTTCATCTGCACCTTCACCAGAGAGTACCATTTTTATGCCCATGGCTTTTATTTGACGTGACATTAGGTACATTGGCGTTGATGCACGTATAGTCGTTACATCATAGGTTTCTAGGTGGTAAACCACTTCTTTGAGCGCATCAATACCTTGCTGTTCAGTGAAGTGGATGGGGTGGTGTATGGTGCCAATTTCATCAGCGACTTTTTGTGCTGCGGCAAGATCAGGCGAGCCTTCTAAGCCTATTGAGAAAGAGTGAAGTTTTGGCCACCACGCATCCGAAGTATCATTATCTTCAATTCGTTTGGCTGCAAACTTTTGTGTTATTGCAGAAATAACCGACGAATCTAAACCCCCTGATAATAAAACGCCGTAAGGAACATCACACATAAGCTGTCGTTTTACAGCAGCTTCTAAAGCGTCTTTTATTTCTTCTGCGCTGGCTGGATTGTCTTTCACCGCAGTGTAATCTTGCCAATCACGCTGATAGTAAGGGCGAATGCTGCCTTCTTTAGAGTATAAATAGTGGCCGGGAGGAAACTCTTCAATTTGCGTACAAATGGGTGTTAGTGCTTTCATTTCACTGGCAACGTAAAAATTTCCAAACTGGTCACGGCCAGTATATAAAGGAATAATACCAATGTGATCTCGGCCAATGAGATAGGCATCTTGTTCTTCATCATACAAACAAAATGCAAAAATACCATTTAGATCATCTAAGAACTCCGGGCCTTTTTGCTTATAAAGAGCAAGAATGACTTCACAATCAGATTCAGTTTGAAATTCAAACTCTGTTGTTAGGTTTTCAGCCAGCTCTTTATGATTATAAATTTCACCGTTAACAGCAAGAATATGTGTTTTCTGTGGATTATAAAGTGGCTGTGCGCCGCTTGATACACCAACGATTGCAAGGCGCTCATGCACCAAAATTGCTTTATCTGATGCATATACTCCAGACCAATCAGGTCCTCGGTGGCGCAATAACTTTGACATTTCTATCGCTTGAGAGCGAAGTTCTGTGGGATCGGATTTAAGCTCCAATACGCCAAAAATTGAACACATAAATTACCTCATTCCTGTGTTGGTTTATTGTTATGGTTTGCCATTACTCTAAACTGTTTATATAAAAGCTTTGGTTTAACATCGAAATTTATTAGTCGTAATGACTTAATCTATTAAAAGTTGCTTAACCTAATTCTTTTGATGTAAACCTTGCTAAAAAGTAAATTATCATGAAATTTACACCTTTTTAGCGCATGGCTTAAGTCATAGATTTATCAGAATTACCTTACGAAGTCACACAATTAAATTAATTTATTTAAGTAGCAGTACGCTCTAAAAAGGTGCGCTTTTTCACTTGCTTGCACTATTTTGGTGCGAATATGTGTGTGGTGAGTAAAATATGAATCAGGTGAGCGATATTCAGTCATTTAAAAGTGGTTTTTTAAAAAGACTGCGCACTATTTTGGTGCGATTTTGTGGTTGTATCTTATAGACCAATTATGTGGTCTATAAGATATATGGTGGCTTTGGTATTAATGGGTTGTGCCTGCTGCAACCTTTATGTCTTCTTTATTTTGTATCGCGCTCGTAATAATAACTTTTAATGCACTTAGCACCATATCTAGGCTCATACTTGGTGCATTTGGGTGATGTAGTGCTTGTGAAGGTAAGTACGGAATATGAATAAAGCCGCCTTTAATATGCGTATCATGTTGATTGATCATATGCATTAATCCGTACATCACATGATTACATACGTAAGTGCCTGCGCTATTAGAGATAGATGCAGGGAGTTCAGCTTGTTGCAGTGCCATCAAAATACGTTTAATTGATAAGTTAGTAAAATAGGCACTGGGCGCCCCAGCAATTACTTGAGTATCAATGGGTTGTTTACCTGCATTGTCTGCTATTCGTGCGTCATTAACATTAATGGCAACACGTTCAATTGATATATCAGCTCTACCGCCCGCTTGGCCTACACACAAAACTAACTGCGGTGCATATTTATCAATCGCTTGATGCAGCTCTCGTAATGACGTATCAAATTCACATGAGAGTTCTTTAGTGTGAATAATACAACCACCAATGTGCTCACCTTCAAGCACAGATACGGCTTGCCATGATGGGTTAATAGACTCACCACCAAAGGGGGCGAAACCGGTGAGTAAAATACTGGGTTTTTGTGCTTTAGTCATTAAAGATGACTCCATACATAAGCAATATATTGATAGCGAGTAAGGTTAGCGCCGTTGGGATCTGAACCTTTATCACTTGGTATTTGTCTTTGAGATCAAGTAAGGCTGCAGGGACAATATTAAAATTTGCAGCCATCGGTGTCATTAGTGTACCGCAGTAGCCAGAATACATCCCAATTGCCACCAATGGCGCAGGTGAAGCGCCATGTCCTTGTATTAAAAATGGCATTGCAATACCAGCTGTCATCACTGGGAAAGCTGCGAATGCGTTACCCATAACCATGGTAAATAATGCCATTCCAGTACAATATATAACAACCAGCATAAAGCGGTTATCTGGTGAGACAAATAATTTAACTAGACCCTCAATGGCAGTGCCCGTTTGAGAAATAATAAATACGCCGCCAAGCATGGCGAGCATTTGCGGTAATATTGCAGCCCATCCAATGGAGTCGACTAATCGGCGGGATTCAGCTAATGCTTGCAGTGGCGAACCCGATGTTATTTTCCAACCAACGATGAGGGCTAAACCACACGCTAAAGTGAGTGCGGCCAATGTTACATGGCGTTGATCAAACAAGTAAATATCAGCAATATTAATCTGGCTTAGTAACAGGGTACACAAAACAGTAACGATGGGGATAAGCACCGCTGGTATGAATAGCTTATTATGGAGGCGCTTAGCACTGCCATTAAGCTCTTCATTGGTCGGAACGTAATAACTGCCCATCGACACTTTTCCTAACCCTGCAAGCAGTGCAATCGCCAGTACACTGATACCAACCCATTGGTAAGTTATTGGTTCACCAAACAACTTGATAGATAGGTCGCCAAATAAAAATACATTACCAAACAAAAACCAAAATAGGGCGGTAGTCCATTTTTTAGGGTGGGCTGGGTCTTGTATGGTTTTTACGACCAAAAACATCACAACAAACCCGATGAGTAAATAGATATTGTTGATTGAGATAATTGCAGGTGCCTGCATTGTTGAGGTAACAGGGGCGCTCATGATAACCCCGCATTCAATATAGTTGATTTATTAGTATGTTTAGCTATTTCATGACTTATTTTAGCTTCTAATCGAGCAAGCCTAAATAAATGTACTATCAACGCGGCGATGGCTGTTGGTATGGCCCATAAGCCAATGTGCAAAGGTTCAATGCCATCAATGCCATTTTCTTTCAAAAATGCGTCCATAAGTAAAACAGCACCAAAAGCAATAAAAATATCTTCACCAAAAAATACAGCAATATTATCGCATGCCGCAGCATGGGCACTAATCATATCTTTAACCGGTTTAGGTAATTCGCCATGTAAGTTGGTGGCAGCACCTAGTGCCATTGGCGCAAGTAATGGTCGTACAGTTTGCGCTTGGCCTGCAAGACTCAATAATCCAAGTGCTGCGGAGCATTCTCTGACAATAAAATATAGACTTAAAATACGTGCTGTGGTTGCTGATTTTATGCTTGCCACCCAAGATTGCGCTCGTTGCTGCAAACCATAGCGCTCTAATAGTGCGATAACGGGTAAAATCAACAAAAAACTGGCTAATTGGCGAGAGTTCATAAACTTTTCACCAAAGGTTTCAATTAAGGTTAAAAATTCAAGTCCTACAGTCCATCCTGTTACTAAGCCTGCAACACACACCACTAACAGAGGGTTAAACCTCAGTGCAAAGCCAAATACGACGATCACAATACCTATTAAGGGTAATAGGTTTAATTCATTCATAAGGGTTACTCTAGTTATTATTTTTTGCCAAAGTAAATTGGGCTAAATGTGCGCTTAATTTATCACTGGCTTTACGTGCATGTGCAAGGTCACACTCTACAAAATTGCAGTGTTGATTCGCACCTAGTTGGCTAAACATTCTTAAGTCAGCATCAATAACCGTTGCTAAGATAGGGTAGCCGCCCGTTGTTTGACAATCATTGAGCAACACAATCGGCTCTCCACTTGGCGGTACTTGTATAACACCTGGGTGAACAGCTTGTGTAGCAACGGATACATCATGTGCAAGTGGGTTGTCACTGCTAAGTCTGCAGCCCATACGGTTGCTGGCTTCACTAACACGCCAATGGTTATTGATAAAGCGCTCAAACGCGCCTTGAGGCAGCTTATCACAATGCGGACCTTTAAGTACTCGTACCTGTTTTTTATATTCTGGTTGCTTTACACCCAACGGTGCGAGTTTGTTCGTTGCATTTGCAAAATGAAGTAGGTCACCTGCTTGCAGCGCTCTGCCTTGTAAACCACCAAAGCTTGCTTGTAAGTCGGTGGCATAAGACGAAAGCACTGGGTCAAGTTCAAAGCCGCCTTGTACGCTTAGATAAGCACGTTGCGCATGAGCACTTGTGGCAAAAGACAGTGTATCACCCTTATTGGCATGATATCGCCACCCTGGGTAGACTGCTTTATCAGCTAACTTTGCCTTTAAGCAAGCGCCTGTTAAAGCAAAATTGCAAGGTTGTGTAAACTCAAACTCACAAAGGCCAATTGTTACTTCAATAACACCAAGGTGAGGTGGGTTGTCAAGTAGCATATTTGCAAGGCAGGCTGCAAAAGGGTCAAGCGCCCCGCTGCGACACACGCCATAATGTCTATATCCAAACCGACCAATATCTTGAAAGCTGGCTAGTACACCACTTTTGATGACTCTTAGCATAACCCTTCCTTGTGCGGTATAAATTTAACTTTGTCACCTGGTGCAAATAAACTAGGAGGGGTGAGTGTTGGGTCAAACAAAGTATTGTTGCAGCGCGCCAGTAAATGCCAGCCACCGGGTGAGGAGCTTGGGTAAATGGCACTTAAGTCTTCAGCTATTGCAACAGAGCCCTTTGGAACTTGCTTTCGAGGCGTTACTTTTCGAGGTAATTGCAAATGCTCAGGGAGTGAACCTAGGTATGCAAATCCGGGTAAAAAGCCAAGAAACTCAACTTGATAAGTATACTCGCTATGCATATGAACAACCTGTTTTGCTGACATATTTAACCGTAAAGCGACATCTTCTAAATCAGGCCCATCTTTACCACCATATATGGCTTCAATATGATGCGTTTTTACGTCAAAAGCGACTTCCTCGCTTTCTTCCCAAAGTAGCATCGCTTTTTTTAGCCAGTAATTATATTGAGTCGGCTCGGCTAGGTAAGCTGTGACAGATGCTTTAGCAGGTACAATATCAATAAATGCGCTGCTATGTTGAAGGCTAATGGTTAAAGCAAATAAACGTCTTTGCTCGCTAGGAGATGGTTTGTCGGTGTTTAGCGCAATAACAATTGCATTTTCACCAAGTAAGTAGCTATGTGCTTCTAACATGCTTGTTTTCTTTTTTATTATATTTGTCTTTAGTATAGCTAACACTTAGGGGAGTGATGCAAGTGTAATAAAAAAGCCATGCACAGATGGCTTTTTTATTTGCTAAGAGTTAATTGTTTGACAACAACCATTCACTTAATAGACGTACACCATACCCTGTGCCACCAGTGGGAACTTCCCCTGAAGGTTTACTGGCTAAAGCATTGCCTGCAATATCAAGGTGGACCCAGCGAGTATCCCCCGCAAAGTGCTGTAAAAAAGAGGCCGCTGTAGTCGCCCCAGGCCCACTAGAACCTACATTGGCAATGTCAGCAATGTCTGATTTAAGCATGTCTTTGTAACCAAGTGGTAGGCGCCATACCGGTTCATTTACTTGCTTCCCTGCGAGGGTCAGCTCTTGGATTAGTTGCTCATCTTCAGAGAAAATAGCGCTGTAACGATTACCTACGGCACGAATTTTAGAGCCTGTTAAAGTAGCCACATCAACCATGATCTCAGGTTTAAAATAAGTCCGTGCGTACCACATTGCGTCACTAAGCACTAAACGTCCTTCGGCATCGGTATTAAGCACTTCGACGCTTAGTCCTTCTGCAGTGCGAAGTACATCGCCGGGCGCGATAGCTGTTTCTGATACCATGTTTGCAGCCATCCCCATGACGGCCACAACATTGAGGTTTGCTTTGTTTAAAGCCATTGCTTTGACAGTACCAAGCACCGCAGCAGCGCCGGCCATATCAGATTTCATACGCGCAATAGAGTCACCCGTTTTAATGCTATAACCACCGGAGTCAAAAGTGATACCTTTGCCAACCAGAGCAATTGGGGTATCGTCATTACCTTGGTAATGGGCTATAACTAAACGTGCGCCTTCATCGCTGCCACGACCAACCCCCTCAAGTGCGCCCATGCCAAGCTCTTTGAGTTGCTTAGGCTCTAAAATCGTTACTTTAACGCCATACTGTTCAAGTGATTTTGCTGCAAGGGCAAAATCTACCGGGGTCATTTCGCTACCCGTTTCAGAGGTGAGATCTCGCGCCAAAAACACGCCTTGCTGAACGTTTGCAAGTTGCTGGTAAAGTTGCTTACTGGCTTTACTGTCTGCGACATCAATACGGTAGTTTAATGTGGTTTTGTCTTGTTGTTTTTTGTAAACATCAAAACTATGGTCACGAAGACTGGCACCATGAGCAAATTGTGCGGCCAGCTCACTATTGTTTACCTGTCCTGATACATGCTCAAAGGCCAATACTATTTGGTTTGCATTTTGTTCTTTAAGCTGTGCATGTATATTACCGCCAAGCTTAGCGATTTTAGCATTAGTTAATTCGTTTTCTTTTCCTAAGCCAACGAGCACAATACGCTCATAGTCACTATCAACAGGGGCAAGCAATTCAACGCTTTTGCCGTATTCAGCCTTAAAGTTGGCACTAGTGAGTGCTTTGCTGAGCTGTTTTTGTGTGTCTTTATCTAAAAACTTAAAATGACTTTTACGGTCAGTGTTATTAAATAGCACTAACGTATCACCTGCAGAGAGCTTAGAAGTAAATTCAATATTGGTTGCTTGAGCGCTACTAATACTGGCTAGTGCAAATGTCATCGCACTGATCTTAGTTAGTAATTTCATTAATAAGCCTTATGTTACATTTTACGGCTATTTTAACCGTAGAACGTATATAAAAGTTATGATTAGTCGTTGAAGCACCAAATTACAGGGACCAATTTGCACTATTCAAATCGTTGCTTGAAATAACCTGTCGAACTTTAAGGTCTAGTATACAGATTGAATATAACAGGAATAGATTTATGATGAAGCGATTTATATACGCATCTATATTGCTAATAGCTTCGGTATCCGCTTGGGTCACAGCACAAAGTACGTCAGTTTCGCCACCAAAACAAGCCAGCTCGCATATCAAAACCATTGTGTTGGGCTCAGGGTGCTTTTGGGGGGCAGAAAAGCGCTATGAAGCAATGCAAGGGGTATTAGATGCGGAGTCTGGCTATGCTGATGGAACTGGTTTTAAAGCCAGTTACAGAGCCATAACACAGGCGAGTCGCCGCTTTGATGAAAATAATTATGCAGAAGTGGTAAAAGTAACCTACAACGCTAACATGCTAAGCACAGAGCAGTTACTAATGCACTATTTTGAGAGCCATGATCCAACTCAAAAAAACCGTCAGGGTAATGATGTGGGAACCCAATACCGTTCAATTATTTTATTTAGTGAACAATCGCAGCTTGATATTGCACGTTCGGTTACAGCGCAATATCAAACATTGTTAAGTGCAGCGGGCTTTGGTGAAATTCAAACTAATATAACAACACTTAAAGCATTTTATTCGGCCGAAGAATACCATCAAAATTACTTGGCTAAGAACCCTGACGGCTATTGCCCCGACCATTCAACAGGTGTGGTGTTTAAAAAAGAGGCTAAACCAAATGCAATAAACAATGATGCATTGCAAGCGGGAAAGCATATTATCGTAATTGACTCTCAAAATTACTGTCCATACTGTGAAAAGTTAAAAAAGACGGTGTTGAATGACTATCAAGGTAATATTGCATTGCACTTTAGGTATGCCAGTCAATTACAAGGTTTGGAACTTAAAACACCGACATGGGCCACACCGACTATTATTTTCATCGAACAAGGGAAGGAAGTATTTGCGCATCAGGGAATTATGAGTAAACCAGATTTTTATCGTGCATTAGGTGCGTTTAAACTGGGTGACACAGAAGCCTATAAAGTTGCCTTTAACAGTGCTACCGATGCACCTTTTTGTAAGCAGTATGATTTATTTAAAAACAGCGGTGAAGGTATTTTTATTGATAAGCTCAGTGGTGCGGCATTATTTGATACTAAAGATAGATTCAACTCTGGCACCGGGTGGCTGTCATTTAAACATCCTGTGGCGGGCAGCGTGACTTATCATAAAGATAATAGCCACGGTATGCGCCGCACTGAGCTTCGTTCTAAAACCAGTGGTATTCACCTTGGGCATGTATTCAAAAATGAAGGGCCTGGTGGGAGCGATCGTTATTGTATTAATGCAACCGTGCTTGATTTTATACCTAAAAGCTAATGCTTAATGTTAATACCCAAACGCGGCATAAAAAAAACCCCTCGTGAGAGGGGTTTTGGGTAACTCAGCGCCATTGGCACTGGGAATGAGGTCGGTACATGGTGTTAGGCAAACTGCATTTGGGGAGTATCGCCATTGACGATTAGCTTACCTGCTGTTTTGCTTATAATTTCATCAACACTAACACCCGGCGCACGTTCTAGCAAATGGAATGCGCCGTCTTTTACTTCTAGCACAGCTAAGTCAGTTACGATCTTTTTAACACAATTCACACCCGTTAGTGGCAAAGTACATGCCTCTAACAGCTTTGAATCGCCGTGCTTGCTGGCGTGGGTCATTGTAACAATAATATTTTGTGCGCCGGCTACTAAATCCATTGCACCACCCATGCCTTTTATTAACTTTTTCGGGATCATCCAAGACGCGATATTGCCTTGCTGATCAACTTCAAATGCACCTAGAACCGTCAAGTCTACATGACCACCCCGTATCATGGCAAAACTATCTGCACTATTAAATATTGCTGCACCTGTCGCTGCTGTCACGGTTTCTTTACCCGCATTGATCATATCAGCGTCAACTTGATCCTCTGTTGGGTACGGTCCCATACCTAATAAGCCATTTTCAGATTGCAGCATTACTTCAATACCTTCAGGTACAAAGTTAGCAACCAATGTAGGAATACCTATTCCTAAGTTAACGTAATATCCGTCTTGTAGTTCTTGAGCTACGCGCATTGCTACTTGTTCACGTGATAAAGCCATTTTATTCTCCTTATTTACGCGTAGTAACACGCTCAATGCGTTTTTCAAAGTCGCCTTTGATCACGCGGTTAACGTATATGCCGGGGGTATGAATTTGGCTTGGCTCTAATTCTCCTGGCTCAACAATTTCTTCAACCTCGGCAACGGTAATTTTTCCTGCTGTTGCTGCCATAGGATTAAAGTTCATTGCGGTATGGCGAAACACCAAGTTGCCATAGCGGTCAGCCTTCCATGCTTTAATAATGGCAAATTCACCCGTGATAGATTCTTCAAGAATATAAGGGCGACCATCGAACTCTTTTACTTCTTTGCCTTCAGCTACGGGTGTACCGTAACCTGTTGCAGTATAAAACCCTGGAATACCCGCACCACCTGCGCGCATTTTCTCCGCAAGCGTACCTTGTGGTGTTAGCTCAACATCAATGATGCCATCTAACAGTTGTTGTTCAAATAAAGCATTTTCACCAACATAAGACGCAATAATTTTTTTAATCTGACGGTCATGCAACAGCACACCTAAACCAAAATCATCAACACCACAGTTATTAGATACGACCGTTAGTTCTTTGGTTTTTTTACGCTTAATTTCGTTGATCAAGCCCTCTGGAATACCACACAATCCGAAGCCACCCGCAATGATGGTATCACCATCTTTAATTCCATCCATTGCTTCGGCGTAGCTTGTTACTACTTTATCGAAACCGGCCATTAGCCCACTCCTAAAGGTTGTTTATTATGTATTGAGCCCAAAACGAAGTAGGGCACAATGATTGTTCGTTTTTAGTACGTTGAACTATATACAACGTATTTGGCACTGCTTTTTGCTGCACCTAGCACTTCGCTTGTAAAGCCAAAGACACTTTGCTAATAGGCTGCTTATTTAATGCCTCGCAAATTGCCCAGCCAGCTTTGGCTAGTCTTTCTAAATCAATTAGGGGGTCAATGCCAAGCCCTTGCAGTAAGTAAACTACATCCTCGGTGGCAACATTTCCTGACGCGCCTTTGGCGTAAGGGCAGCCACCTAGGCCTGCAACTGCGCTATCGATGGTCGCAATACCCATTTCAAGCGCTTTACTAATATTAGCTAAGGCTTGGCCGTAGGTGTCATGAAAATGTACCGCAAGCTTGTCAGCACTGATGTGTTCGAGCAATAAGCTTAATAACGTATGTACCTTATTAGGAGTGCCGACGCCAATCGTGTCACCTAGGCTAACTTCATAACAACCCATAGCCAACAATTGTTTACACACATCCAATACTGCTTCTGGTTCGACCTCACCTTGATAAGGGCAGCCTAAAACACAGCTCACGTAGCCGCGCACTTTTACACCGTTTGCTTTGGCCAGTTCAACCACAGGTTTGAAGCGTTCGATACTCTCATTAATTGAGCAATTGATGTTTTTTTGAGTAAATGCTTCGCTTGCTGCGGTAAAAATTGCAAACTCTTTAATGCCTACATCAAGGGCGGCTTCGGCACCTTTTAAGTTCGGGGTCAATGCGCTAAAAGTAACATTTGGGTGTTTTGCAATGCCCTTAATCACCTCACTAGAGTCGGCCATTTGTGGCACCCACTTAGGAGAGACAAAGGCACCGGCTTCAATATCACGCAAGCCCGACTCTACCAGTGCATTAATTAAAGCGATTTTTTGCTCAGTGGTGACACTGACTTCATTTTGTAGGCCATCTCGAGCACCTACTTCGACGATTCTAACTGCACTAGGATATGCCATATTACGCCTCCAAAGGCTCAACAATGGCAAGCATATCGCCATGACTGACCAGTGCACCTTCATCAAAACAGTAGCTTGTCAGGGTGCCATCAAACGGAGCATTCAGCGTGTATTCCATTTTCATTGCTTCAATTACAACAACCGCATCACCTTTGCTTACTGGGCTGTTAAGTGCCTGTAAGTGTTTTACCACGGTGCCATTAAGCGGCGCGGCAAGCGGTGCTGCTTCATGTTCATGGTCACTAATATAATGTTTAGACTTAAGTTCAAAGCTATGCGCATATGCTTGATACATCACAGTGATAGCGTGTTCTTCAACTAAGACATTGGCGGTATACTTTTTACCATCGATAACTGCACTGAGCAATGTTCCATCTAAAGTAGCGCTTAATTCGATGGTTGCATCATTTTGCGTAACATTAATGGTGTGAGCGTTTAACGTTGCATGAACTGGCTTATCAACAAAAGGCACAATAACCTTTGCAACTTGGTTTAACCTAAAACCAAGCGTACTTTGCCAAGGTGTATTGTTTGTTTTTGGTTGCGCATGTTTTATAAAAGCAGCCAGTGCAAGTAGTTGCAATTGAGCTTCGGGGATTGGTTGCTGCGTTAACGTTTGCGTTTGGCTATCAATAAAGTGCGTATCAGGGGCGCCTGCCATAAAAGTAGGGTGGCCGGCTAAATAATGTAAAAATGCAACGTTACTCTTCACACCCGCTAAATGTACTTCTTCTAGGGCGTGGTGTAGTTTTAATAGCGCGGTTTGTCTGTCTGGTCCGTGTACAATCAGTTTGGCTATCATAGGATCGTAGAACGAGCTTATTTCAGCACCTGATTGTACGCCAGTATCAATACGCACGCCTTCACTTTCTTGCGGGAATGATAGATGCGTTAGCTCACCAGAGAACGGCATAAAGTTTTCACGAGGGTCTTCTGCATAAATACGTGCCTCGAAGCTATGCCCCGTTAAGTTGATGTCTGCTTGTGTCAATGGCAGTGGCAGGTTGTTAGCAACACGAATTTGCCATTCAACTAAATCAAGGCCAGTCACCATTTCTGTTACTGGGTGCTCTACCTGTAGGCGAGTGTTCATTTCCATGAAGAAGAACTCATCACCACATAGTAAAAATTCCACGGTCCCAGCGCCACGATAATTAATTGCTTGTGCACAACGTACTGCCGCTTCACCCATCTCTTTGCGCAGCGCATCCGATAAACCGGGAGCTGGAGCTTCTTCAATGACTTTTTGGTGGCGGCGTTGTAGTGAACAGTCGCGGTCGCCTAAATAGACACAGTTACCGTGGCTGTCTGCAAACACTTGCACTTCAACGTGGCGAGGGGTATCTACATAACGCTCTAAAAGTACTAAATCGTTACCAAAGCCTGCTAATGCTTCACGTTTTGCACCATCAAGTAACGCTAAAAACTCTTTGCTTTCGCGTACTACCCGCATGCCTTTGCCACCGCCGCCAAAGGCCGCTTTAATCAGTACTGGGAAACCAATTTTTTTAGCTTCTGAAGCTAAAAAGTCGCTGTCTTGCTTTTGGCCATAGTAACCTGGTACCAGTGGCACATTTGCCTGTGCCATAATTTCTTTGGCGCGAGTTTTTGAACCCATGGCTTCAATTGAGCTGGCAAGCGGACCAATGAAAGCAATACCAGCTTGCTCACATGCATTGGCAAATTGGTCGTTTTCAGATAAAAAGCCATAGCCCGGGTGAACACAATCAGCGCCAGAGAGCTTGGCGACTTGCAATATTTTGTCTGCAACTAAATAAGAGTCTTTACTCGGTGCTGGACCAATATGATAGGCTTCGTCGGCTTGTTTTACATGTAACGCATTGGCATCAGCGTCTGAGTACACAGCGACGGTTTTTAAGCCTAAGCGCTTAGCGGTTTTCATAACGCGGCAGGCAATTTCACCACGGTTTGCAATGAGGATTTTTTTTAACATGTTTGATCCTTTACTGTTTTGCCGCGTTTTGCCAACTTGGCGCACGCTTTTCAAAGAAAGCGGTTAAGCCTTCTTGACCTTCTGGGCTAACACGAATTTGTGCAATGCGTGAAGCAGTATGCGCAATTAATGGCTCATCTATCTCTTTATTAGCAACCTCATTGATTAAAGCTTTTGCTGATTGCACGGCTTTAGGGCCGTTATTGAGCAATGTATCAATAAAGTATTGTTCGCTTTTTGCAAGGTCATCGCTAATATCATGAATTAGTCCAAGTGCCAGTGCTTGCTGTGCTTTAAATACTTCAGCGGTTAAAAAATACCGACGAGCCTGTCGTTCACCAATGGCTTTGATCACATACGGGCTAATTACTGCAGGTATTAACCCAAGTTTTACTTCGCTTAAACAGAATTTAGCGTCGGGGGTGGCCACAGCGATGTCACAACAAGCAATTAAACCAAGCGCTCCACCAAAAGCAGCGCCTTGCACTAAGCACAAGGTAGGGTGCGGAGACGTTGCCAATACCGACATCAATCTGGCAAGCTGTGCAGAGTCCGCAACATTCTCTTCAAAGTTGTTGTTAGCCATTGACTTCATCCAACCTAAATCGGCACCTGCAGAGAAGTGTTTGCCCTGTGTTTTGAATATCAGAGCACGAATATCTAAGCTGTTTGCATGTTCAATGCATTGGATCAACTCGTTAATGACCGAATCGTCAAAGGCATTATGTTTTTCGGGACGACTTAACTCTAAAATCGCCACTTTTGTTTTTGTTATCGTTAAAGTGACTGACATAGCCTGCTCCTGTTACATTCTGAAAATGCCAAATTTTGACTCTTTACTTGGTGCATTGGCTGCTGCTTCAAGTGCTAACCCTAACACGGTACGAGTATCGGCAGGGTCTATAATGCCGTCATCCCACAAACGCGCGCTGGCATAGTAGGGGTGACCTTGCTTTTCGTACTGCTCAACAATGGGCTTTTTGAACTTGGCAACTTCTTCGTTGTTCATACTCTGGCCTTTACGTGCTAAACCATCTTGACGTACTTGCGTTAACACGCCCGCTGCTTGCTCGCCACCCATCACTGAAATTCGGGCATTTGGCCACATCCACATCATAGTCGGTTCATAAGCGCGACCACACATACCATAGTTACCTGCGCCGTAAGAGCCACCAATCAACACTGTGAATTTAGGTACATCTGCGCAAGAAACCGCAGTTACCATTTTAGCACCATGTTTAGCAATACCTTCGGCTTCGTATTTTTGACCGACCATAAAGCCTGTGATGTTTTGCAAAAATAGCAGTGGAATGTCGCGTTGAGCGCACAGTTGAATAAAGTGTGCGCCTTTTTGTGCAGACTCAGAGAACAAAATACCGTTATTTGCCACTATGCCCACAGGATGACCATAAATCTCAGCAAAACCTGTCACTAATGTATCGCCAAAGTAGCGCTTAAACTCATCAAATTGAGAATCATCAACGATACGTGCAATCACTTCACGTACATCAAATGGCTTCTTCAAATCGGTGCCGACAATACCGTACACTTCACGAATGTCGTAACGCGGTGGCTTTACATCTTTTAATATCGGGCGAGTGGGGCGTTGATGGTTAATGCGCGCAATACATTGGCGTGCAATTGACAGAGCATGCTCGTCATTTTCAGCATAGTGATCTGCCACACCTGATGTTTTACAGTGCACATCAGCACCGCCCAAATCTTCTGCACTTACTTCTTCACCTGTTGCTGCTTTAACCAGAGGTGGACCTGCTAAAAAGATAGTACCTTGCTCTTTTACAATAATACTTTCATCGGCCATTGCAGGAACATAGGCACCACCTGCAGTACACAAACCCATTACTACCGCAATTTGTGGAATACCTTTGGCTGACATACGTGCTTGGTTATAAAAAATTCGCCCAAAATGCAGTTTATCTGGAAATACTTCGTCTTGCTCAGGCAAATTTGCGCCACCAGAGTCGACCAAATAAATACATGGGAGGTGACAGCGTTCAGCAATTTCTTGTGCGCGTAAATGTTTTTTAACAGTTAGCGGAAAGTAAGTACCGCCTTTGACGGTGGCATCGTTGCCAACAATCATACATTCAATGCCTTGCACGCGACCAATACCTGCCACAACACCTGCACAAGGTATGTCTTGTTCATACACGCCAAATGCAGCAAATTGAGAGATTTCTAAAAAGGGCGAGCCTTCATCGAGTAGGGTATTAATACGGTCACGGACGAATAATTTTCCACGGCTTTGATGACGAGCGATGAGTGCTTCACCGCCACCTTGAGATAATGTAGCGACTTTGTCGTTTAAATCAGCAACCAGCGATGCCATGGCATCACTGTTTGCTTTAAACTGACTGTCGTGAGGGTTAACTGAAGAGTTAAGTACAGTCATGAGATAATTCCTTAGCGGCTTTCTGTGAAAAGCTCTCGACCTATGAGCATTCGGCGGATTTCTGAAGTTCCCGCGCCAATTTCGTATAATTTTGCATCACGCAATAGGCGGCCAGTTGCATATTCGTTGATATAACCGTTACCCCCTAAAATTTGTATGGCATCAAGCGCCATTTTAGTGGCAAGTTCTGCTGCATATAAAATTGCCCCTGCAGCGTCTTTACGAGTCGTTTCACCACGGTCGCATGCTTTAGCAACTGTGTATACGTATGAGCGAGCGGCATTCATTTGTGTATACATATCAGCAACTTTGCCTTGAATAAGCTGGAACTCGCCAATTGACTTGTTAAACTGCTTCCGTTCATGAATATAAGGCACAACAATATCCATACATGCTTGCATGATACCAAGCGGGCCAGCAGCTAATACAACACGCTCATAATCTAAACCGCTCATGAGCACTTTAACGCCTTCATTTAGGTTACCCAGTATGTTTTCTTCGGGTACTTCACAATCTTCAAATACCAATTCACAGGTGTTTGAACCGCGCATACCCAGCTTGTCTAGTTTTTGTGCTGTTGAAAAACCAGGAAAGTCTTTTTCAACTAAAAATGCGGTGATCCCTTTAGAGCCAGCATCTAAGTCTGTTTTGGCGTAAATAACTAATACATCAGCGTCAGGGCCGTTAGTGATCCACATTTTATTGCCATTTAAAATGTACTTATCGCCTTTTTTCTCGGCTTTAAGTTTCATTGATACCACGTCTGAGCCTGCATTAGGCTCACTCATAGCTAAGGCGCCAATGTGCTCACCGCTAATTAGCTTAGGAAGGTATTTGCGTCTTTGTGCGTCGTTACCATTGCGATTAATTTGGTTAACACACAAGTTGGAGTGTGCACCGTAACTCAAACCAATAGAAGCACTGGCACGGCTAATCTCTTCCATGGCAATAACGTGTTCCAAATAGCCCATACCTGCACCGCCAAACTCTTCAGGTACGGTAATGCCTAGCACACCCATGTCGCCAAATTGTGGCCATAATTGATTTGGGAAGTTATTGTCTAGATCTGTTTTTTCGGCAATTGGCGCAATTTCTGCACTAGCAAAGCTATTAACATGATCACGGATCATGTCAGCAGTTTCACCTAAGCCAAAGTTCATTTCTTTATATAAAGATACGGTGCTCATAATAGTCATCCTGTGAGAGATTATTCTTCTAAATTTTTTAAGGTGTCGCGGCAACGGCGCTCGGCGGTAACCAGCTCCATCAACACAACTTTAATGTCGTCCATTTGCTGACTTAAATCAGCTTTTTTCTCTTCAATAAGTTGCAGCATGGTTGAAAGCTGTTTGGCGCTGGATTTGTCGGCATCATACAACTCAAATAAGCGGCCAGTCTCAGCCAATGTAAAGCCCAAACGCTTGCCTCTTAAAATCAACTTTAGACGCACTTTGTCGCGCTTAGAGTAAACACGGGTTTGACCGTGACGTTCGGGAGATAGCAAGCCCTGATCTTCATAAAAGCGTATACTTCGCGTTGTAATATCAAACTCTTTCGCTAAGTCGCTGATCGAATAGGTTTCTTCGTTTTGGTTATCTTGCATGGTAATTTACACGTTGACTTCAATACTGATTAGACCAATATAAGTGAAGTTTACGTAAAGGTAAAGTTATGCGTGAAAATCATACTTTAGTAGTAGTAGGGTGGCTTGTGAATTATATCACAAAAAACAACCCTGAAACATAGAAGCTACGGCGTTTGGAAAGCAAAGTGTGCAACTAATGTTTACAAATTCAACGAACGCAGTTTGCTTGATTTTAGATTTACGTTGGCGTAAACGTAAATATTATGTATGCTCAAATTAATGAACAAATCGTTTAAGCAGGGTGCCATATTTTCTGGTATCTGTGAATAGGAGTTTAAAATGAGTAATGATGCAGTAGTCATCGTAGCCGCAAAGCGTACCCCAATGGGTGGCTTTATGGGCGCATTATCCGGTGCCAGTGCAACGGACTTAGGCGCAAGTGCAATTAAATCTGTTATGAATGACACGGGCTTAAGTGACGCGTCGATTGATGAAGTGATCATGGGATGTGTGTTACCTGCGGGCCTTGGCCAAGCACCTGCACGTCAGGCAATGCTGCATGCTGGGCTTGCTCGCTCGACGGGCGCGACGACTATTAACAAAGTATGTGGTTCAGGTCTTAAAGCAGCAATGCTTGCGCATGACTTAATTAAAGCGGGTAGCATCAACACTGCGCTTGCTGGTGGTATGGAAAGCATGACTAACTCGCCTTATTTCATTCCAAAAGCGCGTGGCGGAATGCGTATGGGTCATGGTGAAATTAAAGATCACATGATGTCTGATGGACTGGAAGATGCTTATGACAACAAGGCCATGGGATGTTTTGCACAAGATACAGCGGATCAATACGGCATTACTCGAGAGCAAATGGACGAATTTGCACTTGACTCATTAAGTAAAGCAAATGCGGCAATTGAAAATGGTAGTTTTGCTGGTGAAGTTGCACCTGTCACGATTAGCGCTCGCCGTGGAGATGTAGAAGTAACTATCGATGAGCAGCCTGGCAATGCCCGTCCTGAGAAAATCCCTAGTTTACGTCCAGCTTTTAAAAAAGATGGTACGGTGACCGCAGCTAACTCATCGTCAATCTCTGACGGTGCAGCTGCATTGATTTTAATGAGTGAGTTAGAGGCCAAACGTCAAGGCCTAACGCCACTGTGTAAAATTGCTGCACACGCGACACATTCACAACTGCCTTCTGAATTTACCTTAGCACCAGTAGGTGCAATGAACACTTTACTTGAGCGCACAGGTTGGAGCAAAGACGACGTTGATCTTTGGGAGATTAACGAAGCATTTGCCATGGTAACTATGTTAGCGATTAACGAAATGGGCCTAGATAGCAGCAAAGTTAACGTTAACGGTGGCGCATGTGCATTGGGTCATCCAATTGGTGCAAGTGGCGCACGTATTTTAGTGACGCTTATTCATGCGCTTCGTAATCGTGGCCTGTCAAAAGGTATTGCATCACTGTGTATTGGTGGTGGCGAAGCGGTAGCGCTGGCAGTAGAAGTTTAAATAAAACTCTTATGGCACCAAAAATATTAGGCAAAATAATTATTACAGCCTTTGGTGCCTTGACACATAATCTGGGGAGGAGTGCTCCATGCACCAAGTACCTTTATACATCAACGGCGAATTCACACAATCATCAACCGATAAATGGATTGATGTTGTAAACCCTGCAAATCAAGAAGTACTGGCCAAAGTGCCTTGTGCAACAGAGCAAGAAATGCGCGCAGCAATTAACTCTGCACAAGAGACGTTTAAAACATGGAAAGAAATTCCGGTTACTGAGCGTTCGCGTATTATGATGCGTTATGCTGCTTTATTAAAAGAGCATCATGATGAACTTGCAACCATTATTTGTCATGAGCTGGGTAAAACTTTTGAAGACGCTAAAGGCGATGTTTGGCGTGGTATTGAAGTCGTTGAGCAAGCAGCCAACGCGCCGTCTATGATGATGGGCGAAACGGTAGAAAACGTAGCACGTAAAATTGATACATACTCATACATGCAGCCGCTAGGCGTATGTGCGGGTATTACCCCGTTTAACTTTCCGGCTATGATCCCACTTTGGATGTTCCCAATGGCGATTGTGTGCGGTAACACCTTTATTCTCAAACCATCAGAGCAAGACCCATTAACGCCAATGCGTTTAGTTGAACTATTTGAAGAAGCGGGCGCACCAAAAGGCGTACTTCAGGTTGTTCATGGTGCCAAAGAGCAAGTAGACCAAATTCTAGAAGCGCCAGAAATTCGTGCTATTTCGTTTGTAGGCTCATGTGGTGTTGGTCAATACATTTATTCAAAAGGTACGCAACACTTAAAACGTGTGCAAGCCTGTGTTGGCGCTAAAAATCATATGGTGATTATGCCTGACTCGAAAAAAGAGCGCTTGATCAGTAATCTTGTAGGTTCATCAGTGGGTGCGGCAGGTCAACGCTGTATGGGTATCTCTGTTGCGGTATTTGTTGGTCAATCAAAAGAGTGGATAGATGACTTAAAAGAAGCGCTATCAAAAGTTCGCCCGGGTGTGTGGGATGACCCACAAGCAGCGTATGGTCCGCAAACTACGCCACAAGCCAAGGCACGTATTTTGTCATTGATTGAAGGCGCAAAACAACAAGGAGCAACTTGTTTGCTTGATGGCTCTGACTGTACGGTAGAAGGTTATGAACAAGGTAACTGGGTAGGCCCAACGTTGTTTAGCGATGTAACTACCGATATGGACCTGTACAAAGAAGAAATATTTGGCCCTGTACTGGCGTGTATGTTTGTAGATACGCTTGATGAGGCAATTGCGCTTATTAATGCAAGCCCATATGGCAACGGGACGTCGTTGTTTACATCAAGTGGCGCAGCGGCACGTAAGTTTCAGCACGAGATTGAAGTGGGCCAAGTGGGTATTAATGTGCCAATTCCTGTGCCATTGCCATTTTTCTCATTCACTGGTTGGAAAGGATCGTTCTATGGCGATCAGCACACCTATGGTAAGCAAGGCGTACGTTTTTACACTGAAACTAAAACCATTACCTCACGTTGGTTTGAAGACGATATCGCTTCAGGTCCAAACATGAGTATTAACCTGAAGTAATTCAGTGTTTCAAAAACACTAGGGTCTGTTGATCTTTGAGGTATGAATTTTGTTCAAATCAAAGGCTTTCATTACGCGAAATGAGCAATGCAGCATAATAGTTTATGTCAATTGCGAATGACAAAGTAGTGGAAGCCTTTGGTTGAACCCTTTA
>NZ_ARPN01000199.1:0-229 GCF_054966645.1 Pseudoalteromonas sp. SANK 73390 | reverse complement strand
CTCTAATTCGACGGTATCACGAACGGTAACGGCAGATGGCTCGGGTAATTGGACGATAAGTGGTCAAGAGCTGGATGTAAGCGGCTTAAATAATGGCAGCTTAACGGTGTCGGCAACACAGCAAGATACTGCAGGGAATACCTCAAATGCGGCCACGCAAACCATTACATTAGATAATATTGCACCCAGTGCATTGAGTATTACCACCCCAATAGAAACTGACGGAAGA
>NZ_ARPN01000198.1:0-37874 GCF_054966645.1 Pseudoalteromonas sp. SANK 73390 | reverse complement strand
CACAGTGAAATAATATGAAGAAGTACATGATGTTTTTTCATGCTTGATTTTTATACAATAAATTGCGCCAACTACCTTACTACCTTATGGTTTGTACTTGCAAAAGTAATTTATTTGGGTAGTAACAACCATTTACTTTTGCTAGGCGTGCATGTTTATGCATAGGAAACAAACAAATGTAAAGGGATAGTTTAATGACATTTCAAGAACGAATAATATTATGTGTATGTGCAATCACAGCGACATTACATATAAACCAAGCATCAGCGGCACCTCATATTTCAGAGCACGTAACCGATGATACTCAAAATGCTATTAAAAACAGCTTTATCAATGATAAAGCTGTTTTAGGCAACTCGACTCAATGGACAACATTGGTCAATTGCAGTAATGACTCTGAAGCTTTAATCAAAGCAATAGAATACAGTCGATGGGCAACGCAACTGCGCCGGTTTACTATTACGGGGGCATGTTCCGGACCAATTGTTATACAAAAACGCAATATTGAGATTAGTAACGATGATCAGCAAAGTGGTTCTATTGTGTTAAATTCCAATGTTGGTGCGTTAGAAGCAGTAAAAGTATCAAACAGTACGGTTGTGTTACGTGATGTTGGAATAAGTGTTGAGGCAGGTACGCGAGCGTTAACGGTAACTGCAAATAGCATTGCAACTTTAAGTAATTTAACGACCGATGCAAAATCTTTAACGAATGACCTGCTGTACCCATTTGTTATTACAGATAATAGTACGGCCTATATTGGTGAAACAACCAATATAGGCTTTGAAGTGTCAGGCAGTGCAGTCGCGCAGTTTAATGCTGGAAATGAAAAAAATACGCTTAATATATTAGATACATCAATGGCACGTTCAAATGCTCAAAATCAATTTTTGACGGTGCAAGTCTCTGGTAATGGTTATTTCTTAGCAGACAATAACACACACATTGATTCATTGATGATATGGAGTAAAGCGGCGGTTGATGTTAATCGTGAAAGCTCCGTTGGCCAGTTGCAAATGGGTGGTCAAACATTGTTTGCAGCATATCGTAATTCATCAATTACAGGGCCTTATTTTTTATATGGAAATGTGGTGTTTGAACTTGAACATTCAACTGCGAGTAATTGGGTGAGTGTAAATAAACCTCAATCTATTTTGACGGGCAATAATGCGACCGTAAATGGCACACTGTACCCATCTTGGTCATGGCGTGGGCAAGACGGCAGTGAACTTTAGCCGTTATTACTTATTAGGTGAGTACCGCCAGCAAAGCGCCCTTAGACCAATAGTAATTTAGATAATCGGCTTTAAATTGGTGTTTTGATTTTAAAACACCAATTGTATTAAGTGTGGATTGTGTGGTTGTAAATCAACCGCTCTGTTCACATTACAAAAGCGGCTCTATCACATCAAATAAAGCATTAATATGATCATCTCTATCATTCAAAGCTGGAATATAACGATACTTTTCTCCGCCAGCGTGTTCAAAAATCTCACGATTTTCTTCTTCCAGTTCCTCAAGTGTTTCTAAGCAGTCAGCGCTAAAAGCGGGGCTAACAATGGCAATATCTTTAATACCTTGCTCTGGGTAACTTTCCAGTGTTGCATCAGTGTACGGTTTTAACCATTCAGCTTTACCGAATCGACTTTGGAATGTGGTTTCTACAAGTGACTTATCGAGTCCAAGTTTCTCAACCACCAATCTTGTAGTTTGTTGACACAAACAGTGATATGGGTCGCCATTATCTAAAAATTGTTTAGGCATTCCATGATATGAAAAAACCAGCTTTTGTGGCGTGCCGTAGGTTTGTAAATCTTCAGCAATGGAGTTTGCCAAAGATTCTATATATAAATCGTTCTTGTGATAGCCATTAACAAAATGAAGTTCTGGCACCCAACGCCATTTTTTTAATACGTTAGCAACAGCATCAAATGTTGAACCTGTGGTTGGGCTCGAATATTGAGGGTAAAGAGGCAAAATGATGATTCTAGTTAGGCCTTTATCTCTGAGTGCTTCAAGCCCAGCTTCAATTGAAGGGTTACCATAACGCATTGCCAGAACAACTTCGGTATGACTAAAACCTTGCTGCTTAATAAGTGCTGCTAGCTTGTTTGTTTGCTGTTGTGAGATATGGATCAAAGGTGAGCCATGCTCTGTCCAAACACTTTGATAAGCTTTGGCGGACTTTTTTGGTCTTACACGCAATATTATACCATGCAAAATCATTAACCAAATAAGCCTTGGGATCTCAACAATTCTCGGGTCAGATAAAAACTCAGCAAGGTAGACTCGCAGGGCTTTTGGTGTTGGGGCGTCTGGACTACCTAAATTGGTAACTAAAACCCCAGTTTTTTGATTAAATCGCCCATCATGAGGGTTATCAGTAATTGCTGAAAAACGTGACACACACGGCTCCTTTGAACATTGGGTATTATCTAAAGCGATGTGGCAGCATATAAGAATGCGCCACCTGAATTAATTTTACAAGATAATCAGTACGTTCGTAACTGTTAACTCGATCTATAATTGATACCAGCTAAAGTAAAATAATGCAAAGTCGCTAGATTAAGTACCTTTATCGGATATGCAAGCACATAAATATGATAATTTTTATACATTGGTCTGATTTTTTTTCGTTTTTGGCTAAATCTATTTGCATAGATTGCAGCGGCACAGTACCTTTGGCGCCACTGCGCAGCGTCATGCGTTACATGCTTAAATTAAATGTATAGAGAGGGTGTATGCGACTCAATCAACCTATAACACAGCAGCAAAAACATTTTGCATCTGATGTGAAACTGGTTTCAGTAACTGATCTACAAGGAAAAATTGTTGATTGTAATGAGCATTTTATTGCTATAAGCGGCTTCACGCGTGAAGAGTTAATTGGCCAAAATCATAACATTGTCCGTCACCCCGATATGCCCCCAGAGGCATTTGCTACTATGTGGAAGCAGTTAAAAGCAGGCAAGCCTTGGATGGGTGTAGTTAAGAATCGTTGTAAAAATGGCGATTTTTATTGGGTTGACGCCTACGTAACGCCAGTAACCGAAAAAGGCAAAGTGGTGGGATATGAGTCGGTTCGTCGCTGCCCTGATAAAGACACAGTCGCACGAGCGCAAACACTGTATAGTAATTTATTGAATAAAAAAAATAGCAACTTTAAATGGCCAAAACTGCGCGTGCTTTGGCCTATGTCAATGTTGGTAGTTGGGATCTTGTTATGGGCGTTTAGTTTTGAAAGTATTGCATTTTTCTGGGTGCTTATTAATAGCGTAAGCATTAGTAGTTATAACCTTTGGAGAGACAGTGAGCAGCTTAAACGCTTAGAGCAGAGCCTTGAGCATAGTTTTTGTGATGAGGTTGCTACGCAAATTTATTCTACCTGGGGTGGCAAAATGGCCAGCATTCAAGTGCGAATGCGTAGTGAACAAGCACATTTAGATACGGTGATCACGCGGATAGAACATTCAGCCAAAGAAGTAACATCAGGCTCTCTTCAGGCACTTGAAAAAGCAGGTGAGAGTTATAAGTTACTGCAAAATCAGCAGTTAGAAACTGAGCAAGTAGCGACTGCAATGAATGAGATGAGTACTACTATTAATGATGTCTCTGGCAGTGTACAAATTAGTGCGGAGCATGCACAAAGTGCTTTATCTATGGCTGATGAGAGTGAACGTATAACGCAGTTGACCAAGCAAGCGATTGAAGCTTTGGGTCAGACAGTTTTACAAATCAGAGACTCGGTTCTTGGCGTTTCCAAACAAACAACGCGTATTGCTGATGCTGCCCAAATTATTGAGCAAATCGCAGATCAAACTAATTTATTGGCATTGAATGCTGCGATTGAAGCAGCCAGAGCGGGAGAGCAGGGCCGCGGCTTTGCTGTGGTTGCAGATGAGGTTCGTCACCTCGCACAACGCACACAAGAATCAACCAAAGAAATTCACACCATTATTAATGAACTCAGTGATAGCACTCAAAATGCGGTTAGTATTGCTCAACAAGGGGAGGAGGAGTCGGTATCGGGTATTGATCAATTAGCTCAAAGTACCGATATGTTAATGCAAATACAACAAGCGGTGCGTCAAATTCATGATATGTCGACACAAATAGCCACTTCAGTTGAAGAGCAGGCGGCTGTGTCGGATGACATTAATCAACAGGTTGTGAATATTGCGAGCCTTGCAAATGATAGTTTACACAGTGCTGATACAGTGAAGCAAGTCAGCGCTGAATTAACGGATGTGGCAAGTGATATGTATGAACTTGTCGTACGTTTTAGGCGCTAACAACTAACGTATAGTATATTATTTACCTTGCTTCTTCCTTCAAGGTCGCGATCACTTAGCCGCGAAGCTCATGATTTGCGACCTGATAATACCGCTATACGGTTTGATACAAGTGCCAGCTAACCCGCTGAGGTTTGATATTTTTCAGCTAAGAAAAGGTAGCGGATTGTTGACTTCGTTGATTACCATTTTACTGAGTATAATTGACGGGTCATAAAGCGCTTAATGTGACGTCGACTCACTACTTAAGCCGTGACTTATCATCAATCTAAATGGTGTCGGCTTGTGTTGTTCAAGCTGCTTGATTTTAGCAATTGATGTGACTGTAAAAATATGCCCTTTGGGCAGTAGCATAATGCCTTGATGGTTGTGGACAGCAAGACCAAGTGTCATACCCGGTTCTAGCTGCTCGCTGCTGACAATTTGCATGGAGCCTGCGTGGTCGTTGTGTTGTTTATGGAGCACTTTAGCACTAGCTTCTAATGCATTGACCACCTTTGGGTTGTAGAGATGCTCACTGAATGCTTTGATATGTGACAAAGCATCTGATTGTTTGTCTGCGTCATTTTTATGGTTTTGGGCAAAATATTGCCAATAATCCCTAGCAACAGCGAGTATTTGAGCACATAGTGGGATCTCCTTATCTTTTAAGCCTTTGGGAATACCTTCACCATTGTACTTTTCAAATTGATGATAAATTGCCTCTGTTACATCATTTAGGTGCTGAGCTGGCATAAGCATTAACTGAGCGGTGGCAGGATGGGTATAAAACAGTTTTTTTGTTGGTCTGACAACTGGTTAGTGGGTACTTTATACAGTTCTGGGTCCATTGCAAGTAGACCAACCTGTGCTAAAAAGCCTGCCATGCCAGCCGTTTGAATAGCCTTTGTGGGTTGTTTTAATTGCTTTGCCATTAGCCGACAAGTTTTGGCAATGTTACTTGCTAACTGCCCATCTAAATATGGATTTGCGTTAATAAAGTTATATAAGAGTTCAACAGTAGCCTTATGCTCATTCTGCTCATGCTTATGGGCTATCTCAAGTTGTTTTAATACCTGTCGAATTTGCTTGGTACGTTTGCTAACCAATTGTTCAAGTGATTGATTAAGCTCATGAAGCTGCTTATTTTGCTCTAATATGTGTGCATGCAGGTGAGTGTTGTGCTTAGCAAGTCTATATTTTTCGGCTGCTTGCACTATTACTTGGACGAGGTGTTCATTTTCCCATGGTTTATTTAAATAAGCATGGATCTTAGCCTGATTAATTGCGCCAATAGTGGCTTCTATATCCGCATAGCCAGTTAACAAAATGCGTTGCGTGTTGGGGGCTAGTTCTTTTACTTTACTTAAAAACGCGAGGCCATCCATTTTTGGCATGCGCATATCACTGATGGCAACTTCAAATTCGTGATTTTGTAAAGCTTCAATTGCCTGTGTCGCACAGCTGCAAGTTACCACCTCTATTTTGTGGTGATTTAATAGGCGAGATAGTGCGCGTAATACACTGGCTTCATCGTCAACACAGAGTACTTTTGCTGGTATTTGTTCTTGCGTTTCAAGTGTTGGTATATCTTTCATAAAAACAGTGAATTACAAATTTATGTATGTAAATAAATTTAGACTAAGCTGACTATATATACAACTGAAGTAATGGAGGTTTAGTACATGAGTGTGCAAGCGATATACTTTTTATTAGTGGATGATGATGAGTTGTTACTTAAGGCACTATCCCGCTCGCTCAACCGTTTATACGAAAACATTATTATTGTGTGTTTACAGCACCCCGAAGACCTAGAAAACTGTATATCAGAGCAAGGTGAGCCAGATATTATCTTGTGTGAGGAGCAATTGATTAGTCAATCAGGACATGATGTTTTATCTCGTGCTAAAGCATTATGCCCTTGTGCAATACGCTGCTTATTTAGCGCTAATGCGCAGAAGGAATATCAATGGCTGGTAGATAACACGATTCACTTTCATTTGATTAAGCCATTTACACACGCACATTTAAAGCAAATTATAGAAAATACGCTACTACTGAAAGCGTTACCTTTAGATAAGATAACGCGTGTTAAGCTCGGACAAATCTCAGGCTTGCCGTGTTTAACCGCCAGTATTTCTGAGCTACTTGAGGCACTCGAAGAGCATACGCCTAATATGAATAAGTTGGTGGAAATGCTAAATCATGATCCTATGTTAGTAAGTAAGTTATTACAAATTGCTAATTCTGCGTTTATGGGGTACCAAAGTATAACTAGCGATGTTAAAGACGCGGTTGTTCGGATTGGTTTTGTTGCACTTAAAGCGTTAATTACCTGCTACGAAACTTCACATTTGTTTATCAATAAATTACAGCAGTCAAAAATTGAAACGGTGATCGAAAGCGCATTGCAAAAAGCATTAATGGCAAAATCGCTTAGCCACTATTTAAAGCAAGACAGCGTATTGCAACAAAACTTATTTGCTTGTTGTCTACTCAGTGCGGTTGGGGTTTTAACAAAAGAGTGTGTGTTAGAAGGCTCTAGGAACATTAACTCGGTGTCTTGTTATGCTTTAAGTGCTTACTTATTAACGCTTTGGGGTTTTGAAAGCGAACTGGTTAGGGCTCAATTGGTGAATGACGTACCTGAACAGCCTGAATTATCTTTAACTTTGTTGCATGCGATAGTGGAGCAACTAACCTTAAATAAGATATTTGATTTAACGCCAGATTTGCAAGCTCATTTGCTCGCTTTAGGGCAGCTTGAAGTGATAACAGTTTGGTATGATAGTTTATAGGAAGGTAAAGGATGAAAGGTATTGTATATAGAGGACTAGAAGAGCTGGTCATTGAAAACCATGGTATGGCAGCTTGGGAAGCTTTATTAGATAAGCATGCGCCAAAAAATAGAGTGTATATTAGTGCTCAAAGTTACCCCGATGAGGAACTTTTCGCTATGGCCAACGAGGTTGCGAGTATTTTAAACAAGCCGTTAGTGGATGTACTGCGTGTATTTGGTGAGTATTTGTTTGGTTATCTCATCAAAAAACACAGTCGTATTTTAGAGCAGTTTGACGGATTTCAATCACTTATATTGGGTATAGATTCAGTTATACATGCTGAAGTTGCAAAATTGTATAACGAACCTAACCTGCCTCAAATTAGCTGCGAGCAAATTGATGATAAGCATATTTTGCTCAATTACAGCTCGGTAAGAAAGTTGTGCTTTTGCGCTGAAGGGTTGATTTATGGTGCCGGTGCTCACTATGGTATGAAAACGCAAATCGATCATCAGCAATGTATGCATGACGGATATGAACAGTGCCGCATGTTGCTTACCTATGAAGGACAATAAATGACTAAGCGATCTGAGGACTATTACCGAGCGTATCTGCGAGAAAAACAGGCTCGGGATGAGTTAGAGCATTTATTGGAGGAAAAAACGCGCGCGCTTTATGAATCTAATCAAGCACTAGAAGAGAAAATACTGCAGCTGCAAAATCAGCAAGCAGTGCTAATGCAAGCTGAGAAAATGGCGACGTTAGGTACTTTATCAGCTGGTGTAGCACATGAAATTAATAACCCACTTGCATATGCGATGAGTAATTTAGAAAGCTTAAACTATGTAAAACCCGTTTTGGGTGGTTTATTGTCTGTTAGCAAGGACTTCATTGCGAAAGAGATAAGCAACGATGATTTTATAACAGAGCTAAAGAGGTTGAACCAGCAACAGTCGTTTGGTTTTTTAATCACTGATATGGATGAGTTGCTCGATGACGCACAAGATGGTTTGCGCAGAATAGGAGCCATTGTTAAAAACCTACTGAGCTTCGCACGTCCTAAAAATAATTTATTAGCAATGGCGGATCTTTCTAAGTCGCTAGAAAGTGGGCTAAAGCTATTGAATAATCAATTAAAAAACACCCACCTAATCTGCCATGTTCAGCCTATACCTTTGAGCTATTGTAATTTAGCTACATTGAACCAAGTAATTGTTAATCTATTACTTAATGCAAAGCAGGCTTGTGATGGTAGAGAACAAAAAGCGGAAATTGTTGTAAAACTGTTTAGTGAGCGTTCATTTATTTATTTGAGTGTTGAAGATAATGGTTGTGGGATGAGTGAAGAGACAATTAAACGTATTTTTGACCCTTTCTTTACCACAAAACCAGTTGGTCAAGGCACAGGAATGGGCATGTCAATTGTGTACTCCATTATTCAGGAGCACCAAGGCAGAGTGCTCATTGATAGTACTGTTGGAGTAGGGAGTAAGGTTGTTTGCGAATTACCTATATTAGCAGAGACAGATGAGTAGTCGGTATTTGCATGAGGGCCATTTTCTAATGTTGTTTATAATTGGCTCAAGTGAACAATGAAATAGCTCACGTGGTATTGACCTTCATCACCTATTCTTTAAAGGTTGTTTTTAGCATTTTAATTATTTGTATTGAATAAGTAGTCTTAAGAATGGTCAGTAGTGGTATTTATCACCTTCACATTGTAATTAAACTCGCTTATTTAGACTATATTACCTCAATTATCACTTCACTCAGTTTTAATCTCAAATACTTAGCTTGTCTTATACCTATATATATACAATATTTTTGTTATTAAGAACAAAAGTGAATATTAACACCCTCTCCACATGACGTTAACGTAAACGTAAGGTTGAAAATTACTATAATTGTTTATAGCAAAAAAAAATGGCTTATATTTTTTTTGCATATGCAAACGCAGCTTATTTTGGATTAGTTTATTTATTGCGTATCGATAAAAATAATTTTAAATATGACAGAAAAATGTCACAACCAACTGTTTTTAAGCATTATTTTTTTCTTTGTTCACTGTTTGTATTTATAATGAAGTGAATGCATTTCATGTTATTACTGAAAATAACGGGATGGATTAGTACTAGTCGTATAAATAAATTTATACGACATTATTACTAATTTTTTAGCTTTTCCTTATCGCTCAAGGTTGAAAAGTGAACAATGCGTGATTGACGCCCTTTTTTTATGTGTTAGCTTTAATATTAATTTGTTAAACAAAAGTTACATGTAAAGGTTGGAGATAATCATGAGTTCACAAAATATACTCAAGTCGGCGTTAAAATTGAGCGCCTTGTCTTTGGGTTTAATGGGGGCACAATCGTATGCTTACGATTGTACTGGTGTTCCGCAATGGAGTGCAGGAACGGTATCCACTGCAGGCAAGGTTGTTCAGCAAAATAACGCAGCTTATGAAGCTAAATGGTGGAACCAGTCAGAACCAGAAGCAAACTCTGGACCATGGCAAGCTTGGTTGAGCTTGGGTGATTGTGACAGCGTTGTCATTAATAAAAAACCAAAAATCAATCAATTAAGCCCAGTAGACGGTTCTGAATTTAACATTAATGACAGCGTTGCCATCACTGTTAATGCGACAGATGATGATGGTAGTGTGGCACAGGTTGACTTTTACGTTAATGGTTCCCTTATTTTGACGGACACGTCAGGAACAAATGATAATTTTGAGGCATCTTGGAGTGCTGTAGAAGGCACTCATACTCTCTCTGTTAAAGCAACCGATAATGAAGGCGCAGTTTCAAGTATGCTGAGTCATCAAATTATTGTTAAAACGGATACCCCCGTTAACAAAGCACCTGTTGCAGTGCTTGATATTGTTAATATGCCACCAGAGTTGGTTATTGGGTCCAGTGTCAAATTTGCATTGTCTGGTACCGATGAAGATGGCTCAGTCAACAAGCTGAGTTTTGCGATTAATGGCACTGAAGTAGCTGCAACAAATGGTTCTGCTACTGAACATACTTGGCAAGCAACCGAGCTTGGTCAAGTTACATTTACGTTGACTGTTACAGATAACGAAGGTGCAACGGGGCAGATCAGCAAATCGGTAAATGTGGTTGACCCTACAGCAGATGCAGATGCATGTCGCCCTGAAGGTTTGTATCAAACACCGGGTGTTAATACACCATATTGTACAATCTACGACCAAAATGGTCGTGAGATTATGGGACCTGACCATCCTCGCCGTGTAATCGGCTACTTCACAAGCTGGCGCAATGGTGCAAATGGCCAGCCAAGTTACTTGGTAAATGATATTCCTTGGGACAAAATTACGCATATTAATTATGCATTTGCTCATGTAGATGCCAACAATAAAGTGTCAATAGGCGACCCAACTGCCGCAGGTAATCCTGCAACCAATATGGAATGGCCAGGGGTTGCGGGCGCTGAAATGGACCCGTCATTACCATACAAAGGCCACTTTAACTTACTTAATAAATATAAAAAGCAACACCCTGATGTTAAAACGCTTATCTCAGTCGGTGGTTGGGCTGAAACTGGTGGCTACTTTGGTCCTGATGGAAGTCGGGTTAACAGCGGTGGTTTTTATACTATGACGACCAATGCTGACGGTTCAGTGAACCATGCTGGTATTAATGCTTTTGCTAAAAGCGCTGTTGAGTTTATTAAAAAATATGGTTTTGACGGCGTAGATGTTGACTACGAATACCCATCTTCTATGGATGACTCAGGCCATCCGGATGACTTCCCAATTTCAAATGCACGTCGCGGCGGTTTGAATGCGTCTTATCAAATACTGATGGAGCGTTTGCGTGAGGAGTTGGATAAAGAAGGTGAAAAAGATGGCAAGCATTATATGCTAACTATTGCCTCGCCATCATCAGGCTACTTACTCCGTGGTATGGAGACGTTCCAAGCAGTCAAATATTTAGATTACGTAAACATCATGTCTTATGACTTGCATGGCGCTTGGAATTCACATGTAGGCCACAATGCTTCATTGTTTGATACTGGGGAAGACTCAGAGCTTAAACAGTGGAATGTATACGGAACTAAAGAGTTTGAAGGAATTGGTTACCTCAATACAGACTGGGCAGTACGTTACTTTAGAGGTTCAGTATCTGCCGGTAGAATCAATATTGGTATTCCTTACTACACGCGTGGTTTCCAAAATGTACAGGGCGGTACAAATGGTTTATGGGGGCAAGCTGCTTTTGCTGACCAAGCGAACTGTCCTCCAGGTACAGGTAAAGGTGATCAAAACAAGTGTGGTAATGGTGCCGTTGGTATCGACAACCTGTGGCATGATAAAAACGACGTCGGCTTAGAAGTACCAGCAGGTTCTAATCCACTTTGGCATGCTAAAAACCTACAACAAGGTATCATGCCTAGTTATGCCGAGATTTATGGTTTAGACCCCGCAAACGACCCTGCTGATCAACTATCTGGTACTTATACTCGTCATTATGACTCTGTAGCTGTCGCCCCTTGGCTTTGGAACGACCAGAAAAAAGTGTTTATTTCTATCGAAGATGAAGAGTCAATGGCAACCAAGGTTGATTACGTTATCAACAATGGACTCGGCGGCATTATGTTCTGGGAGCTTGCGGGCGACTTTGACTATGATGCGGCGAAAGGCGAGTATTTTATGGGCTCTAGCATGACATCGCTTGCTTACGATAAATTTAATCAAAGTGGCGCTTTGTATGATGTAAACCAAGGTAATGCGAACTTCCAGTTACCTGAAAAGTCAGTAGATGTCAGCTTTACAGCCAAGGACTTTCCATTGGGAGATGCTAACTACCCAATTAGTCCAACATTTTCGTTTAAAAACAACTCAGGAATTGATTTAACGGGAGCAAAGATATCGTTTGATGTACCGGTATCTACCTCTGCAATCTTTAAGTCTAACTGGAACGCGACCGAAAAATTGAAAATGGCGGTTGATGCAAACGGCTCTAATGCTGCGGGTAATAACATTGGCGGATTTGAAAATGAATTCCACCGCTTCTCAATTACCCTTGTGAATGAATGGGGCAGTGTTCCTAAGTCATTTGCACCGGGTGAAACGGTTAACGCACAAGTAATGTACTACATGCCAATTTCTGGACCCATCAACTTTGTTGCTGAAAAAGACGGTAAGAAGTATGCGTTTAAGTTTGAGTACCCTAAATTGCCAGAGGCAACACCTGGAGATGGTGGTGGTGACCCTGTGACTACTTGTAAAGGTAAACCAATTCAAGACATTGTTGTATATCCAACATTACCTCAAGGCACACATGCCGCTGGGGGGGATTTAGTTCGCCAAAATCAAGCTATTTATCAAGCGAAGTGGTGGACAAATAAAGCACCTGAAGGCAGCAGTGATTACCAGAAGGTATGTACCTTATAACTGGTTTGGGCAGCTCCGGCTGCCCAATTAAGGAGGAATAGCAATGAACAAAATGTTAGTTAAAACCCCTTTGCTCGCAGCAACCATCAGTACCATATTATTGAGTACGTTGAGTTATAAAGTGAATGCTCATGGTTTTATGGATTTTCCTAAAGCGCGCCAATCTTTTTGCGAAGCGCAAGGTGGATACTGGTGGCCAGAAGATGGTTCAAATATTCCAAATTTGGCATGTCGAGCAGCCTTTTTAGAGTCGGGTTACGTACAGTTTATTCAAGAGCATGAATTTTCGGTCAACACTGCCAATTACAATGATCAAGCGGCTGTTGAAGCAAGTGTACCTGATGGAACTTTATGTGCTGGTGGCGATAATGCAAAACGAGGCGCAAACTTACCGTCTGCACATTGGCAAAGCACGGAAGTAACCCCTAATGCCAATAATGAGTTAGCCGTGCGTTTTAGAGCCACAACACCCCATAACCCTAGCTTTTGGAAATTTTATATCACTAAACCTGAGTTTAATCGCGCAACCGATGTTTTACGTTGGCAGGACTTAGAGCTCGTCACAGAGCTGGGTAATGTTGATTTTGTTAAAGACCCCGATGGTAAGCGTTTTTATGAAATGAAGGTGTCGATACCTCAGGATCGTGTGGGTGATGCGATTTTATACACCCGTTGGCAGCGTATTGATGTTGTGGGAGAGGGGTTCTATAACTGTAGTGATATTTCTATTGTTCGTGACACCGGGCCAATTAATTGGACAAGTGCGGGCTTTTATATTAATCAGGGACAACAGGCAAACGTTGGCGATACTGTGTGGGCGCGTGTATTTGACGGAACGGGGAAAGAACAGGTCAGTACATCATTAAAAGTTACCGATTTTAATGTGGGTAACTGGGCTGAGCAATTAGCACAAATGTTGAATCTAGATCATGCCAGCGTTATGCAAGTGGGCATTAAGCAAGGCAATGGAAAAATCGAATTTGACCCGCAGAACTTACTGTCAAATGAGGTGTTTGTGAGTAATGAAAATTACACGTATAACCTCACGGTTCAAGCCGCACCAGATAATACGCCACCTAAAGTAAACCCTACAGAACCGCTGTTTATAGATGAACTTTCGACTACAACACTCCATGTTCATGCTTTTGATGATGAACAGCAAGACTTGAGTTATCAATGGCAGTTACCAAATGAATTATCATGGACAGGTACAGGCTCTACAATTGAAATAACAGCCCCTGAAGTGTCTGCAGATAGTGAATACAGTATCACAGTCACGGTATCTGATGGTCAGCTAAGTACATCTTCACAAATATCAGTGACTGTAAAGGATGTTGATCAATCTCAGTACCCTGCTTGGAGTCAAAGTAGCACTTATGTAGGCGGAGACAAGGTTTCTCATAACAATAAAAACTACCAAGCAAAGTGGTGGACTCTAGGTGAAGAGCCAGGTACTGCCAGTGTTTGGTTAGAGCTATAAGTAACACGTATCACCACAGCGTAATACGTTGAATAAAGATTTATTTTGATACAACAATCATCCTCCATAATTGGTTGGATACAACATGTAAATAAGGTTGAGAAAGTTATGAAAATTAAACAGTTAACGGTCGCTACGGCTTTAGCCATGATGTCAGGTTCAGTACTTGCTGCACCTTCAACACCCAGCTTAGACTGGAAGCCACAATTGTATTCTTTTGTTGAGGTAAACCTAGATGGTCAAGGGTCATATAAAGATTTAGTGAAAGCAAAAGAGCAAGTTGATATTAGCATCAAGTGGAATGCTTGGAGCGGTGCTGGTGGTGATGGCTATAAAGTTTATTTTGATGATATGTTAGTTAATGAAGGCACATTAGCGGCTGGCACAAAAAGTGGCGTTATTGAATTTCCATATAATAGCTCAGGTCGTCATACTTTGTATCTTGAGCTATGTGAAGGTCAAACTTGTGCACGTAGTGCCGGTAAGCAAATCGTTATTGCTGATACTGACGGTGGTCACTTAGAACCACTGCCAATGAATGTTGATCCAAATAACAAAAACTTTGGTACTAACCCAAGCTATGTGACTGGTGCATACTTTGTAGAGTGGGGTATTTATGGTCGTAACTTTGATGTAACACAAATCCCTGCGCAAAACTTATCTCATTTATTATATGGCTTTATTCCAATTTGTGGCCCAAATGAGTCATTGAAAGAAATAGAAAATGGCAATAGCTGGCGTGCACTGCAAAAGGCGTGTGCGGGTTCATCTGATTATGAAGTTGTGATTCACGACCCATGGGCTGCTGTGCAAAAAGCGCTACCAGGTGTTGACTCTAAAGACCCAATTCGTGGTACATATGCGCAGTTAATGGCGCTGAAGCAACGTTACCCAGATCTTAAAATTTTACCATCAGTAGGTGGTTGGACGTTATCTGACCCATTCCATGGTTTTACCAACAAGGCTAACCGCGATACGTTTGTCGCATCAATGAAAAAATTCCTAAAAACATGGAAGTTCTATGATGGTGTTGATATTGACTGGGAATTTCCAGGTGGCGGTGGTCCAAATGGTGACTTAGGTGACCCAGTAAATGATGGCCCAGCCTATGTTGCGCTTATGCAAGAACTTCGCGCTATGCTTGATGATTTAGAAGCTGAAACAGGCCGTCAATATGAGCTCAGCTCAGCTATTGGTACTGGCTACGATAAAATTGAAGATGTTGATTACCAAGCCGCTTCACAGTACATGGATTATATCTTTGCCATGACTTATGACTTTTACGGTGGTTGGAATAACGTAACAGGTCACCAAACTGCGCTTTACTGTGGCTCTCACATCAGCACAGATGAATGTAATGGTACTGGTGTTGACGATAACGGCGAACCGCGTAAAGGTCCTGCATATAGCACGCACAACGCAATCCAGTTACTACTTGCACAAGGTGTTGACTCTAAAAAATTGGTTGTGGGCGCAGCTATGTATGGTCGTGGTTGGGAAGGCGTTATGGAACAAAATGCGACTATTCCAGGTAATCCAATGACTGCACCAGGTAATGGTAAGTTTAAAGGTTCTACATCACAAGGTGTGTGGGAGCCGGGTATTATGGATTATAAAGGCATAGTAGCTAATTTATTAGGTCCAAATGGCACGGGTATTAATGGTTTTGAAGTAGGGTATGATGCGCAAGCAGAGGCGGCTTATGTTTGGAATCGTAGCAACGGTAAGTTGTTGACTTATGATAATCCTCGCTCTGTTGAGGCCAAAGGTGCGTATGTTAAAATGAACGACTTAGGTGGTTTATTTGCTTGGGAGATTGATGCTGATAATGGTGATATCTTAAATGCAATCCATGAAGGGTTAGCGGGTACAGTACCACCAAATAGAGCACCAGTGGTATCAGTAGATGGACAAGTGTCGATTGCTAACGGTGGCACAGCAGTTGTTACTGCGAGCGCAACGGATGCAGACCGAGACCCATTAACTTACAGCTGGACTGCTGATGCAGCATTAAGTTTAGCAAATGCAAATAGTGCGAGTGTGAGTGTAACAGCACCTACTGTGACAACTGATACAAATTACACGCTAACAGTGACAGTGTCAGATGGTACTGTTTCAGTATCAAAAGATGTAACAGTGACTGTAAGTGCAACATCAAACAATGCACCTGTACTTGACCCAGTTGCAAATGTGACAGTAGAAGAAATGGCGAGTATTAACATCAACGCAGTGGCAACAGATGCAGATAATGACACGCTTACGTATACGTGGAATGTACCTGCAGGGCTTACTTTATCTGGCTCTGGTGCGAGTGTAAGTTTAAGTGCTGGTGAAGTATCGCAAGATACGACTTACACCGTTTCTGTGTCGGTGTCAGATGGTACTGCAAGTGTCTCTGAGTCATTCCAAGTAACGGTGACTGATACAACCGGTTCTGTTGATACATGGGAGCGAAATAAAGTGTATGTTGGTGGTGATACTGTTGTGTATGGTGGTAAAGATTATCGTGCTAAGTGGTGGACTCGCGGTGAAGAGCCAGGCAAAGCCCTTGTATGGCTAGCCCTTTAACTCTTAGCTGTAGACTTTAAATAAAATTGACTCAAGGACGAGCACAGCAATATACAAAAGTGAGCGTCAATCGATGTTATCGGTTGACGCTTTTTTATAAGCGCAAATATTTGCGAGTCATAAGCGCAAAAGCATATAATTACCGTGCTGAGATTTTACTAACGTAAGTCACTAACCTAGGGCACAGCGCATATGCCATCTTTAAAATATCGAATTGTTTTTACTGTTTTATTATCATTTTTTTTGTCTATCTTGATGACCTTATGGGTGACCTACATTAACCTAGGCTGGAGTGAACACTTTTTAGCTGATTGGGCAAAGGCTTTTTTATGGGCGTGGCCAGCCGCGGCAGTTATTTCATTTTTTAGTGCGCCAATTGCTCAAAAGTTAACAACTAAATTACTACCCTAATCATACTTCCGTACCTGTATTTTAATTGAAGTGATTGCTTAACCTACCGAATAACTTATGTAGAATAACGTCATACTGGAATTTTTGCCCTGTTATTAAGTTATTCATCTATCGCAATTGGTATAACTCAAATCATTTATTATCCAATGATGATTTTTCTTTCAATATTAAGGCGCTTTTATGCAGCAATAGCTGGCTATTACAAGACCAAGCAACGCAGATAGAGGGCAGAGCTTTATTGGGCAAACTCGCCTATCCAAGGCTGAGGTTACTTATAGTGGTAATATTTCTGTATTCTTCCATACTCAACTGAGCGTACTTTATTTTGGTTGATGTATTAATTTGTATTATAGATTTTATCTGCTTTTGCTATTGCTTGTTACTTTTCAATGTATTAGTTGCGAACGCACTTACAAAGTAGGTGTTGGTACTGCTTGGCCGCCCTATGTGATGTATGATAATGAGCGCTTTTACGGTATGGATATAGATGCAACGCAAGCAATTTTTAATAAAGCGGGATTGTGTATCAGCTTTATTAGGCTCCCCTCATCAGCTAGAGGCATCACTGAGTTAGAAAGGGGGTTTATTGATATTCTTCCTTCAGCCAGTTATAGCGAGCAACGAGCCGCGATAGCTTATTTTAGTACACAATATAGACGCGAAAAAATGCGGCTTTTCACGCTTAGTACGATGGATGAGGTCGATGATTTATCTGAACTATTTATTCAAGGCTATCTGTTTACTGCAAATCCTGGGGCGTACTATGGTGAGGAGCTAGCAAATATATTGCGAATTGAGCGTTTTAAAGACAACTACTTTGAAGTAGCAAGCTTGTCGCAGCGCATGGAATTAGTTCGCCGTGGTAGGGTAGACTTTTTGATTGAAGATGAGGCCAGTGGTATTTATTACAAGCAGCAATTAGGGTATGAAACTCTTCGCTTGCACCCTTATATTATTCACGATAACGGTGTTCATTTTATGCTCAGTAAAGGTGCGTTTAGCGTAGAGCAAATTGCTAAAATAAATAAAGCAATAGGTGCAATGTCTGAGCAATTAAAGGTCATAGAACATAAATACCTTACTCAGAGAACTGAGCAATTAACCCAGTCGCCTCACTTCTAGTTCAATAGCACCTCGGTTTAAACCATAATCGCAGTTTATATCGTTCGCGAACGGAGTAAACTCTCCATGCTGGTTAATTTTAATATCGCCACCTCCATTGAGTGAAAATGCTAACCTATCATCTGCATTAATGCACCCAACCAGCGAAAACCATGGACGGCAGGGCAAGCGTTTATAGGGTTCCATCATTTCTATTGGCAGCTGTTTTACGCCCACCTTTCGGTTATCACGGTGCCAGCCGCTAGCACTCACTTTAACGTCTTTATCAAACCACACTTGAGGGTCAACCGGGTTTATACGGTAGGTTGCGCCTTTTTCAAGCCAAAGGCCGGTATGGTTGTATGCTTCACACGCAAATACTTTTAGGTTCATTTGCTCGCCTACTTGTAAAATATTCAGCTGCTGAGTCGGCAATTCAATATGTGGATTTATACCTATGCACTCAAGCATCTCGCCATTGGCATACTCTAACCTATGGGTAAGACCTTTTAATGATTCAGGACGATAACTACTGTGGTTATAAACACGCTTTGCCACACTATGGTGAATAATGGGGGTCATGTTACTAATTTGGTTATCTTGCATTACAACACACAGTCGATGCGTTGCTTTAAAGTTAATGTTGCCCCAAAAATAGTCATGTTGGTGGCTTGGAGCGAGGGCGTCAGGTTTGATGGCTAAATCATCTGCATCTATCAGTAAGTTGCCATCATGGGGTAATAAGCTGGCGTAGTTAATTTGCTCACGGGTTAGTATATCGATATTGATAGGTTGTATGAGTAACCATTCAAGTGTGTAGCGTAGACAAATGTCGGATAATCCACTGCGATAAAAGCCACCGCCTATGTCAGAGTGGCTGCCTGCAAACCACACTTCATGCACATTGGGTGCATGGTTAAGTAAGGTTGCTTCAAAAACTCGACGTTTATCATCAAGACTAACACAGTGAAGTGCAGCGGTTACATTTTCAGCCACATCATGATTGGCAAATATAACATGCTCTGTTCCGCAAGTCGCTTTGGTTATTTTACTAAAGCCAATTGAAGCTATCGTATCGAATACACATAAAAACACGTTGTTGCTGATATGTTTTTCTAAGCATTTTGCAAAGCGCCTAGCCAATGCTGCACCACGGCTAAAACCAATCAGTAGTATTTGGTCGCCTTGTTGGTAATTATTTTCAAAATCGCTCATCGCTTGTGACAAAATACTGGCCACATCACTATTTTGAGGGGCAAGGACTTGGTTTAGTATTTTTTTAACGGCACTGCCTTGGTTGCCTATTCCGCTATAGTAAAAACAGGTTTGATGTGCAAATTGGCTTTGTGCCTGTGGGTGTATACGACCACCGAGTAATAGATGTAGTTTAAGAACATTGCTTATCTCACAATCTTCTTTAAACTGCTCGGCACTATATTGCTGTGCATCTCGAGGTTCGCTACCGGTGCCGTCAAAACTAAAAACCAATAGTGAAGGACCAGATGAATTAGACATAGCTTTCTCCTCTTATACACAGTGATGACATTGCCAATAAGCATGAAATTGGCGTATTAATGTTAATGCTAAACACAAAATATGATACTTTTAAGTCAAGTAATTACACCAATTGAGGCCACACTATGGAGCATGGACAGCCGTTGCTAGAAAGCTTATCGCAACATTTTGGTTTTGCCAGTTTTAGACCGGGACAATCGCAAACTATTTCACAATTGTTAGCCGGGCACGCTTCATTGGCTATTTTCCCAACAGGGTCAGGAAAATCTTTATGCTATCAGTTGAGTGCTTTACACCTGCCACATTTAACTTTAGTGGTGTCTCCATTGTTGGCGTTGATGCAAGATCAAGTGCTCTTTTTACAAAGTAAAAACATTGGTGCAGCGACACTCGACTCAAGCCAGTCAACTCAGCAAAGCCAAGCGGTGATGCAAGGAGTCAGAAGTGGTGAAATTAAAATACTGATGGTGTCGGTAGAGCGCTTCAAAAATGAACGTTTTCGTGAGTTTATTAAACAAATCAATGTGTCGATGATGGTGGTGGATGAAGCACACTGTATTTCAGAGTGGGGCCATAATTTTAGGCCTGATTATTTAAAACTGCCGGATTATCGTAAAGAGCTTAATATTCCACTGGTATTATTATTAACTGCAACAGCGACAAAAAAAGTAAAACTTGATATGGCAAAGCGCTTTGATATTTTGCCACAACATATAGTACAAACAGGGTTTTATCGGCCCAACCTAGATTTATCGATAATGAGTGTGAGCGAGCATGATAAATTGCCTCAATTACTGCAGCTTGTACGCGCTCAACGTGGTGCGGGTATTGTGTATGTCACTTTACAACAACAAGCTGAGCAAGTAGCAAAACAACTAAAAGCATCTGGCATAAATGCGTCTGCATATCATGCGGGTTTAAAAGATGATTTACGTACCACAGTACAACAGCAGTTTATGGCCAATCAAATTCAAGTCGTGGTTGCCACCATTGCCTTTGGAATGGGGGTTGATAAAGCAGATATTCGTTTTGTGATACATCATGACTTACCCAAATCGATAGAAAACTACAGTCAAGAAATCGGCCGTGCTGGACGAGATGGCGAACTAGCTAAATGTACTGTTTTGGCAAACTTAGACGGTGTTGCCACCGTTGAAAACTTTGTTTACGGTGACACGCCTGAGCGCAGCGGTATAGAGTATGTTGTTGCGCAAGGTTTGCAAGAACAAGTCAATGGCAAGTGGGAGATACAAGAACTACCACTATCTAAAGCGAGCAACATCCGTATTCTGGCTTTAAAAACGCTGTTAGTGCAATTAGAAATATTAGGTGCCATTAGCGCAAAGTATGCGTATTACGCCGATTTTAGATTTAAATTTGTGATGATTGAATCGAAGTTACTGAGTCAGTTTGATTCGACAAGGCAGGCATTTTTAAAACAAATTTTTGCACATACTCAGTTTAAAAAAGTATGGGGTACGGTAGATATGCAGTCTCTTGTGCAATCTGGTGCTGATAGGCAAAGAGCCGTTGCCGCCCTTGATTATTTACACCAGCAAGGTTTGATTGAGCTTGAAAGTAAGCGCATGGTGCAGGTTTATGGGGTAAATCAGCAGGTATTGTCACAGCCTGAATTAGTCGACAACTTGTACCACTACTTTAAAGACAAAGAACAGGCAGAATTAAAGCGCATCTCTTCGATGCTGCGCTTTTTTGAGCTTTCTAAGTGTTTGAGTGCAAACTTAGCCTATTACTTTGACGATTCTCAGGTACCAAGCTCATGTGGACATTGCAGTGTGTGTAGAGGGCAAGTCGCAAAATTAACGCAAAGTAACGTTCGGCAGATGCCAGATGATGATGCATTACGCGCTTATGTTTTTGCTATGCAAAAACATTTACGACAAGGTGATATAACGATAAGCAAAGACACGGTTATTCGATTTTTAGCTGGTGTTACTACGCCGTTTATAAGTCAATACAAGTTAAAACAACTACCAGGTTTTGCTTGCTGTGAAGGCCTTCGTTTTATGCAAATAGCCGATAAAGTGAATCAATTAGCTTTGGGTGTATAAAAAAACCATAGCCTGTGTCCTAGTTGTCATTGATAATACATTTGATAGTTTAATATTGAGGTACAAAGCAATGAAATTACCCATACTCTTTAGCCTATTATTGTTAAGCGGTTTTACAGTTGCACAAGACCCAGTTTATACATTTGATAGTGCGATAGCTAAAGTGCCAGAAAATGCCTTTACCAATAATGCACGGCAATACCCTAAAAATGGAGACTTTATCATTCAGGGCTACTACCCGATGAGCACTGTAAAAGGGCAGCGAGCTGCTTTAGTTACTATTAAGAACACCAGTACAGGTAAGCGCTTTTTTGAGCCAGAACATGTTATGGCACTCCTTGCAGATGGCTCGCGCCATTCTCCCTTAAAGGGTGATGATAAATATTCATTACAAGCGAGTGAAACGTTCACACTAACGCTTGAATTTGGCCGCTACGACTACCCCATCGTCAGCGTGTATACTTCTAACAATAAAAAAGAGTAACGTTACGACTTATGCACTCACATATAAAAAAGCTTTATCAAAGTGCGACAAAACCAGAACGACTGATCATCGGCTTAATGAGCGGCACTTCGTTAGATGGCCTTGACGTTGCATTGTGCCGTGTTAGTGGCAGTGGGCGTGATACAGAGCTTACTGTGCAAGCGTTTACTACTTGTGATTACCCGCAGTCTGTTAAAGATAAAATAAGCCAAGTTTTTGCTAAACAAACCGTGAACCTTGAGTATTTAACTCTACTCAACCCATGGCTAGGCCACTATCACGGTCAACTTATCAATCAATGCCTTACGCGCTGGCAAGTTGACCCACACACTATTGATGTAATTGCCAGTCACGGGCAAACCATCTTCCATTGCCCACAACATCAGCATGATTACACTGAATTTGCTAATGCGACATTACAAATTGGCGATGCTGATCATATTGCTGTTGCAACAGGTATAACGACCATTGCTGACTTTAGACAAAAACATATTGCCGCAGGTGGTGAGGGCGCGCCGCTTGCTCAATACGGCGATTATTACTATTTTGCCAGCAATGAAGAAAACCGTATTTTGCTTAACATGGGCGGTATTGCAAATTTAACTTTCTTACCCAAAGGTGGTCAGCTTGACGATGTTATTTGTAGTGACTTAGGTCCGGGCAATACGCTGATGGATGCTTATATGCGAGCGTATTATGGTAAGCCTTTTGATGAAAATGCAGCGGTTGCAATGCAAGGTAAAGTGAATAGTGCGCTTTTAAATGCGCTGCTCGAAACGTCATTCTTTGCACTAGATTTACCCAAAACAACCGGGCCTGAAGTGTTTAATTTGGCTTTATTAAAGCGAGCACAACGCAATAGCAATACGCTGGAGTTATCGCACCAAGATGTGATGGCCACACTCAGTGCTTTGTCTGCACAGGTTATTGCGAAGCATATTAATACATTAGCTAAACACTCAACCTCAGTATACTGCAGTGGTGGAGGTGTACATAATGTGTTGTTGATAAATCAAATAAAGAAGCTATTAAGTATACATATTAAAATGCAAAATAGTGATGTTCTAGGAGTTCATCCTGATGCAAAAGAAGCGGTGCTGTTTGCCATGCTTGCCAATGAATGTTTAGTAGGTGAATGTATTGAGCAAAGCGCTCAATCATCTGTGAGTGTAACGATGGGTAAAGTGAGCTTTGCTGATTAGGGTATTTAAAAAATAGCAAGTATTGACGCCATTAGGTTTGCCGTGTGGCGTTTTACCGCAGAGGTCATGTCAGACATAGATGGTTTTTGCTCTACGATGTTATTATCATTTTGCTTTGAGCTATGAATATAGGCGTTGTATTCAACCGAGTTTTTAACCATACCATGGCGACCAATTAAGCTTAACTGCACAATATACTCACCAGATTGGCCATGCCCTTTTAGGGTTAACCCTTGATGCCCTGTTTCTAAAGCATGCTTATTCAGAGGTGCTTCTGCACTAAAACTTGCCGAGCGGGCTTTGATAGGCGTTGCATACAGTGCAATCATATCGCCCAGTTGCGCATCATAAGGCAGCTCACATAAAAACGCTAAGCCCACGGTGTGATACTCAAGCTTTAAGGTGTCGTACTGCAACGCATGTAAACACGCTTGGTCTTCAGCATGTTCATCTAAGGCTCGAGCAGAAAAACTCAACAGTACAGGTGGTTGTGTCATTGTCAAAAGTAGCAGTTAATTTTAAGTGGCTCGCATTATGGCGTAATAAAATGACACTTTTATGACTTTGAGCGCAATAATAGGCAAAGATGTAGCAAACTTATACTGAGATGTAAATAATAAAGGAATGGTATGGAGTCTATACTCTAAGTAATCTCAACTTAGGTTAAGCCAGCATAAAGTTTGATTATGTGATTTTATGGTTAATTATGTATACTATGCATAATTAACCATAACCTAGCATAACTAAAGCAGAGCACCTGATCATGAAAAAAGTCAACTGGCATTTTCAACGTAAAGATTTGGCTGAGTCTTACCTGCAAACTGTTTATCAAGGGGCAATGAGTCGCATTGCATTACTGGATGTGAGGCGTACGGGAAAAACCACCTTTTTGCTGAAAGACCTATATCCGATTGCCATCGAAAATGGCTTTATTCCTGTTTATATTAACTTATGGGGTGAGCCTGAAAGTCCAACAGTTGCAATAACACAAGCGTTGAATAATACCTTATCAATATTAGATGAAACGCTAAAAAGTAAGTTGTCTGAACTTGCTAATAGCGAAGTAAAAAAGTTGGAAGTGGGAAATAATGTATTTGGTAAAGCTATCATTGAATTTAGCGACAAACATGCTCATAAGCCCAGTGAATCTGAGCTATTTAAAATAGGGCAATTGGTTGAGGCACTTTTTAATAAGTGTGGTGATAAAGCAATTATTATTATTGATGAAATTCAGCACCTAGCCTCATCAGATAAATTTTTGCCTGTACAACATGCACTGCGCACAGCATTAGACACCTATAGCGATATTTGTGTGGTATTTGCAGGCTCTAGTCGCTCAGGTGTTAATGCGATGTTTTCAGATAAAGACAAACCATTTTATGATTCTGCATTTATGATTGATTTCCCAAGGCTTGGCGAAGAGTTTGTACAGCATTGCTGTAAAACACTCAAGGTTCATTTTAACTTAGAGTATGACGTATTAGCTATTAATGACTTTTATGAAGAGATAGATAAATCGCCTTTTTGGATGATGAAGTTGATGACATATTTGATGGCGCATAAAGCATCGTTAAAAGAGGGAACTGAGTATATTAAGGCGCTGATGGTTCAAGATGGTGATTTTGAAGGTTTGAAAAAGCGTTTAAGAGCCCTTGATGTGGAAGTTTTACACTTAATACGCCGAGAAGAAACAGCACTATATAGCGCGAGTATCGTAGACTATTTATCTAATAAAGTAGCCAATGAAGTGACTTCTTCAGCAATTCAAACCAGTGTTAAAAAACTTAAAACAATGCAAGTAATATCACAATACGGTGATAGGTATTACATCGAATCTCCTGGTTTTATTAAATACTTAGAGGCAACCTCAAAGGTATAATTATGAACGAGAACGGGTAAAATTTATAAGTATTTTAAATTCAGATTTTTATAATAGAAGAAAGTAGCGAGGCAAAAACCCCGGTTTGCTGACATATGTTTATCTTTCATTGGAGCGTAGTAATTGGTTATTCCCATTTCTGTACATATTATAAATGCCTTTGTTCATCAAGGTAAGGGAGGCAATCCTGCAGCCGTGATTGAACATAATGGCTTATTAACCCAAGCGCATATGCAAGCCATTGCATTATATCTGGGCTTATCTGAAACCGCTTTTGTGTGCGATATAAAAGCAAAGCAATATCGGGTTAGGTTTTTTACGCCCACACAAGAAGTTGACTTTTGTGGCCATGCAACCTTAGCTGTTGGACATTACCTTGTTTCGTCAGGTCGAGTTTCATCTGGTAATTACACGCAATTAACTAAAGCGGGTAATATCGCAGTTAGCATAGCTAAAAATGCTGAAGTGATGATGAAACAGAGGTTGGCAAAATTTGCGCAAACATACACTGCAGATACCATAGCAACATTGTTTGAAAAGACAGGTGGAGATTCTTTCGTCACTAGTGGTGTAATTCAAGTGGTAGATACGGGATTACCTGATTTACTCGTGCCAATTAAATCTGGCATGTTGTCACGCTTAAAAGCCAACGAAGCAGCCATGGCGGTATTTTGTGACACACACTCATTGGCCAGTATCCATGTCTTTGAATTAAATACTCATGACAGCCCATATTATGCCAATACTCGAAATTTTTCCCCGCATTGGGGCATTCCAGAAGAATGTGCAACAGGTAGCGCAAGTGGCGCATTAATCGCGTATTTAAACCGCTATGAGCAGCTACTCGCTCATCAGCATGTGGTGTTTTTACAAGGGCTTGAGATGGGGAGGCCCTCACTAATCAAAGCACACTTAAGCAAGACCAATGACAGCCTTTGCCCAATTATTGGTGGTACAGCGCAGCATATTACAACCACCTTATTAAATGTTGAGCAGCAAGGTGCAAAAGTTGTTGAACAGTCAGTGATAGTTTAATTATGGCAGCCTTAGTTTTTTAATTCCAAAAGTGAATAATCTTATGTTCAAGCAATATGGGAAGGCCTGTGAAGCTTACCATCACGACAGGACCGCTCTTTGTAAAAAACTTTAACGCAGAGCTTTTTTGATCTAATAGCGTTCACGTTACCACTACCTGTTTGTAAATTATGCCATTATTTACCTCAAATTTGTGAAGAGGTGACCACCTCCATCAACCAATACCATGATCTAACTGACGTTTTATGACTTACCATCTCAGCGGTATTATTCGGCTGCTCACGCAGTTCATGCTCGTATTTTTAAAGAAGTGGAGCTTGTTCCTTTGGTGTTGGCTTGGTTAAGTTGGGTTAATGAGCTGCGCGGTCAGACAAACCAATTATTGCTTTTTGTTTATAAGCAGGTGGAATTGTTTTATTAACTTTACTGAAGTTAGAACAAGTATATTTCAACTTTTAGTTGTTAATTTTATTTTAAAAGTGTTTTTTTGTTTTTTAATTTGGTTTATTATCTGTTGCATATTGTCGGTGGTTTTTAGATTTTATTCAAAAGATGATGTAGCTAGCTATGCTTAAAAGCCCTTCCATTATTGAGTAGAAGGGAATAATTTAATATTTTAATTAAAAGAGGTTTATATAATGAAAATTTGGGAAAAGGATATTTTCCGTCATATTTTGCTGGTGTTGGTATTTTCAACAATACTCACAGCATGTGGTAGTGATAATAAACATGATAATCAAAAAAATACACCAGAAAAGCCTGTTATTGTATCCAAAGATGCGATTGTTGTAGGTGCAGGATTGTCTGGATTAACCGCCGCATATGAGCTTGAGCAACAAGGCTTCAAAGTGACGGTCATTGAAGCGAGAGATAGAGTGGGTGGTCGAGTCGCTACCATTGAAATGGGGTCTCAAACAGGTGAGATAGGCGGTGAGCTGATTGATGGCGAAACGGTACATAAACAAATTCACCGCTATGCCAGTTTATTCAACGTGGCGCTCGCTGATGTAGGGTACGACGGCGATATAGAAGAGGGTGCTTATTATATCGATGGTCAGTTGGTGAGTTATACTGATTTTGATAATGGCTATAATCAAGCTGTGGTGACCGATTATTATCGCTTTAAAGACCAACTAAAGCTGCTTGCTGATGCAGTCCCAGATCCAGAAAACCCAGCTGAACTCCCTTTGGCTAAAGAGTACGATTTAGTGAATGTACAAACTTGGTTAAATGGTTTGCAATTAAATCCCATTGCAAAACAAATGGCAGAGCAGTTTATTCGCGGCGAGTTTGATGAGCCAAGTGATTTATCCCTTTTACATGTTGCGCAGTATTCAAAGGTATATGAAAACGTATCTGATGATGATGTTGAGTCTACTCGCTTTTTAAAAGGCGGGGTAGCTATGACACAAGCTTATGTTGATAACATCCAAGGTGACATTGTGCTTAGTCAGCCCGTTGCAAAGATAGAGCAAGTTGATAATAAAATAACTGTTACAACGTCAACACAATCAACCTACACGTCAGATGTGATTGTGGTAACGGTACCATTGACCGTACTGAATAAAATTACGTTTTCACCCACATTGCCTGATGCAATGACGCAAGCGGCAGATAATATTAATTATGGCACTCATTCAAAAGTATTATTGCAATATAGCAAACGTTTTTGGTTGGAGCAGAAGTTGGGCGGAGATACTGTTGTGGCAAGCTTACCCACTGGTTGGACGTGGGAAACAACAGAGCGCCAAGGTGGTGAGGGGGGGATTTTAATAGCCTACACATCTGGAGATTTCAGTAAAATGCAAAAAGAATGGACAGATCAACAGATCATTGACACGAGGCTCGCTGAAATTGAACTTATGTATCCAGGCTCATCCGATTATTTTATAGCTGCGAAAGCGCAAAACTGGATTAACGAAGCATGGACTAAAGGCGGCTATTTGGCTTATGGCCCAGGCCAAGTGAAGGAATACTGGAAGCTATTTGAAGCCCCAGTAGGGCGTATTTACTTTGCTGGGGAACATACAGATACTTTATATTTAGGCTACATGGAAGGCGCAGTAAGAAGTGGTGTGCGAGTTGCGCAACAGATTAAAGAACTAGGGCTGTAATTTTACCATTGAGTGCCTTTGCTATATTTGCCAAAGGCACTATTTTTTGCGCTAGCGGCCTTATTGATCAAATAGCTATCTACTAATCAGTTTGTCAGTTTTAACTTTGTTGCTGATATTTGGGCATACCTAGTCTATTCATTTTATTTATTGCCTTCACTTTAATCATCGCTTCAGTGTGCTGACTATTAAGCTGACGACTTTTTAGCTTATCACCCATTAATTGTTTAAAACGATACATCGCCGTCTTGGCAAGTGAGCGAAGATGATATTCTAAATTCACTTTCCACTGCGCTATAACCCTATTTGGTGCATCATAAATACGGCATTGTTTCTGGCGTGTCCTTTTTCCCAGTATATTCTTCCCAGTACTGGGCATTGTCTCTGGGTGGCACCCGCATAATCGCGTTTTTTGCTGCGACCTCTTCATAATAACTGCGTGTGTCATAGGCACCGTCACCTGTTACTCTGTCACTATTTCTGCGCAGTGGCATGATTAAATCGGTCAGGGCTTCTTCACCATCTGACACATTAACCATCGACAGCTCAGCACCCACAATATCGTGACTTGTCGCATCAACGGCCAAGTGCAATTTTCGCCAAGTTCGCCGCTTATAGAGCGAGTAAATGCAGTTCTCTTTGGTTAGGTGATATTCTGGATTGCATAGAGCAAGCACGGTGCAACAACAAGATACACTACGTACTTGCACTACTCGTGGTAAATTGTAATTGGTAAGTCATTGAAAAAATGATATTGCCTTTAAAGTAATAAGTTACACTCTCTGTGTTCCTTAAAAGCTAAGCTATGAGCCGTTTTTAGGTGCTCCCTCTTTAGCGCTTTATTCCTGCTCTAAATAATGAGCAATATCTTGTTTTTTCATATAAACACGATACCATACCCCCCCCCCTCTATCGTACCGGTATTGATTACGGCATAAATTAGTAACGCACTACTTTTAATACTCGGTGAAGTTTTGGCCTTAAATTGGCTGATGTTTAGCTATCAGTAAGTGAGTTAACCTAAGGTGGCCGTTATGTTAATTATTTTGAAAATAAATTAGAAAAGTAGTCATAAATGAAAAATATATTTTTTTGGGTGGTAGTGTTTTTTAGTTTCAATAGCTTAGCTGTTGAACAGCGATATTTGGTTACAGAGTTAGAAATTAAAAACGACACGGTGTTGTTTAAAACCCATCCAATGCGTGGTCACTCAGGTGCTGATTGTGTGACCCCAGAATTATTGGATCACTGGTTAATTGACTTGCATTCAAAAGGAAGTAGCAACATTTTTAGTATAATTTTAGGCGCATTCGACAGCCAAACCCCGATCATAGTTAAAGGCACAAATAGGTGCTTTGTTAACACCAATATCGAAACAGTTGAGCAGGTGCTTATACAAAATTAGCCAACAGAGACATTTAATCGTTATGTTGTTAGACCAAAACAACGCAACATTACTTAACCTTTCTACGGTATTCACTGAGAATGCTTTGACTTAGCTGCGACTGTAATGTGGCATTACCTAAAAGTCGTCGCAGACCATACCGTATACAAACAGTTAAAACTAAAATGAAAATGAAACACTTAATAACTTTAATCTCTATTGCTTCAATTCCTTATACATCGTTTGCGGCCTCTTCAATCAGTGAATTGGAAGTACTCGCAGAGACGGCTACTTTTACGTTGTCAAACCCTAAAGCACACTCAGTACCAAGCTGTGTAAGTGCTGAAAATCATAATAAATGGGCAATTAATTTAAGCTCACTGCAAGGGCAAGCTATGTATAGTTTGTTGGTGACTGCGGTGTCTAAAGGGATGGAAGTGAGTGTGACATCAGCGGCACGATGTGAGGCGTTACCTAATGTAGAACAAGCTGCTTATCTTGCATTAAATGTTAATCAAGGCGCGCAACAGTCTCAAGTTCCCGCACTATATAAAAGTGACGGTGTAACTAAAATAGGGAATATAATAGGTACGCCGTCTCAAGGTATGTACACTTATACAACAAAGGAAGGTGTGAAAATGCCTAAAACCTATAAAGTAGCAGCTACACATAAGACCCTTTTATTTCTTGATGAACAATGTAGTGGTCAACCTTATATTGAGGGTAGTTTTAGAGTAAAGCCCATTTATTCACCAGCTATCGATTTATATGTTTCGAAAAGCGATTATAGCGTTTTAGCTAATAGGCTTAACATACATGGGCAAAACAAAGTCTACAAAATCACAAGTACATGGACCATTGATGGTTATAAGTATGAATGTGTTGATGCACACAGGGTAGCCTCCGCGTACTCGAGAACAACGAGTAAAGTTGAACCAATTCTTCATCATTTATGCGGTGAAAGTGCTTGTATTATCAAATAACGCATAACGCTTAAAACTAATTGAAGCACAGATAAAATAACTTCACTGATAAATAACAACGGCCCAACTTTATGCGACACCTTAAAACTGCTATTTTCTCTTTATTAGCACCGTGCACTGCGATGGCAGCGTCAACGGTGGCTGAACTTAATGTACTAGGTGATGTGGCAACGTTCACATTGTCTGAGCCAAAAACACATACTGTTCCTAGTTGTGCCAGTAGCGACAAGCAAAACCAATGGGCGATTAATTTGAGCTCACTGCAAGGGCAAGCTATGTATAGCTTGTTGGTAACTGCGGTATCTAAAGAGCAGTTGGTATCAGTACAATCAGCGGGGCGTTGTGAATCACTTGCAGATGTAGAGCAGGTACAAAGCTTATCACTGAGTATTAATAGTAAGTCAGCAGGCACTGGTGGCGCTTGGTTATATAAAGGAGATGGTATTACTAAAGTAGGTAAGATTATATCATTTACACCAAACTTGTATTACTACTCGCCTATTGAGGGCACGCATATGCTTCATAACTATATGCCTCAAATTAGGCCAAGTTTTCAGAGCCACTTTTTTCTAGATTCAGAGTGCAAAAGTGAACCTTATCGTATTTATTATTCCCATCTTATACATAGCAAAGTTTTTTATGAAAACGTTGGTGCATACTTTGTCTTTGCAGATACTTCAATAACAGGGAACAACCTTGCAGATCATGGTAATGCGGCTGTTTATAAGCAATCGGGCGGCACAACCGGGTGTGTTAAAGAAAATTATTTAGCGTATCAAGCAACTCATGCGGTAAAACTCGAAAAAAAAGAACACCCACTGTGCGGCCAAACACCGTGTTGGATTAAATAACAATAAAAATGGATTTTTAAGAGATGACCGTGACTAGAGTTATTTTAAGCTTTGCACTTATATTGCTATGTGCAATGGCTAAACCTGCGCTATCAGCAGAGTTTGCTTTTCCTGCCCACTTACAGTTTATGCTAAAAAACTTGCGCGACAATGCACAAAACAATAACAAGCCGACAGCCACTGAAGACTATATCACTTTAAGTGAAGATGAAGCCTCACTATTAGATTTGCTCGCCAACGATATAGACGTCGATAAAGATACCCTCAAAATTGTCTCTGTAAGTGCAAAATTGGGTGAAGTAATACTGATGCCTAATGGACAAGTAAAGTATATACCGCCTGCTAACTTTGCAGGGCAGGATGAAATTACTTATATGCTCTACGATGGTCGCTCTAACTCAGTATCAGGGTTAGCTTACATTACGATTAACTCGATGAATGATGCCCCGGTTGCGCAAAATGACTCGGTCACGCTTATTGCAAACACAACAACGTTAATCAACGTGCTTGAAAACGACACCGATGTTGATGGTGATGCACTAACCATTGTGCAAGCCAGTGCAAAACATGGTCAAACGTTAATAAAAGGTAATGGGGTTGAGTATCAGCCTAATTTTGACTTTGATGGCGCTGATGTAATTGATTACATTATTAAAGATACGGTAGGCACTACGTCTAGTGCTAAAGTGCAAGTCACGGTGTTAAAAGAAAATAAAACAGCACCAGATATCACGGGGCAACAGCAACTGGTGATGGACGAAGACACCACATTTACCCTTGATATTGAACAAATTACCTATATTGATCATGACTCATTGCCTACAGATATCACACTCGAAGTTGCACAAGGGCAAAACTATACATTAAATGAGTTTACTATCACTCCAATAGCCAACTTTAATGGTGAGTTGACTGTGCCTGTTACATTATTTGATGGTAAACATCGTTCAAGTATTTTTGACCTCAAAATCATCGTTAATGAGGTAAATGATCGCCCACAAGCTGGACGGATTGTTTGGGAGTCAATTAAGGACGAAAAGTTTACCATTTATATGCAAGGGATGATGCATGACCCTGATTTTACTTTTTGGCCACTAGGTAAGAATGACCCAAGGCTAAAAGAGTTTAAATATATCTTTTCAAAAAATGCGGTTCGTGAAGATCGTGGTGGCTGGACCAACAAGGGCGGTCGTTTTGTTCATGTGTCTGGTGCGAGAAACGATGTATTTGAGTACACACCTCCGAGCGGCTTTGTAGGCCGAGATTCTGTGTTTTTCTTTGTATATGACGAGCATGGTGCGCCATCAGGGCGTGGTGACATTGCTATTGATATTAAAGAGCAAAAAGATTCGCCTGTCATTATACGCCACTATGATATGACGCCAACGCGAGAGGACTCGGCTTTTAGTCTATCTATTCATAATTTATATATTAGATACAAGGGGTCGCACAGTCGAAATAATGAGCTTACTCTTATTGTACAAGACATGCTGGGCTACTACGCATTTGATGAGGCTACAGGGCAAGTCACCATAGACCCACTCTATGAAGGAGACGTTTTAAATGTATTTGTAAAAGTTACCGATGGCGTCACTACCTCGAATACTTTTAGAGTTGAAGTGCCTTTAATTGCAGTTAATGAAGCGCCCGTTGTTTATGATTTTGAGCAAACACTCATTGAAGCTAAAGAAATAGAGATAGATTTTAGAAATACCTTAATGAGTGACCCTGAAGCAAATAAAGCGCCATATTTGTTAGATAATTTTACTTATCAATTTGTAACACAACAGGGGAGTACTGATAATAAAACCAACAGGGGGCAACTGGTTAGAGTGCCAGGCAAACCACATGGCGTGTTTAAGTACATACCAAACTTGCCATTTGATAAAGATACCTTTTTGTTTTGGGTTACTGATGAGCAAGGGCTTCAATCAAAAGCGGGGACGGTTGTAATTAGCCCGCCAAAACCGAATGTGCCGAATAAGCCTAACTTAACAGTTGAGGGCAGTAATATTAGGGTTGACTGGAGTCAAGTTGACTTTGCCACTTATTATTTGCTTGAAGAATATAAACAGAAAATAGATTTTACGTCGTCATTAACAGAACATCGAATAACCACAAATGTATTTGACTCACAAGAAACTGAAAATGAATATGCAAAATATCGAGTTAAAGCATGTAACGAAGTGGGTTGCTCTAACTATTCGGAGTATTCTCTGGCGAGCAAAAACTTAGTAACCACACCAAAAGCGACTTTAGTGGGCGCAAATGGTATTGAGCTAAGTTGGGGCGGCGCAGCGCAAAATATATTTGATGTGCAAGTTAAATATAATAACAATGATTGGGCGCAATCAGGTCGGTTTACATTTACTGGCAACTCGAAAATCTGGCCTGCTCTGCCCTCTGGTGAGCGAACTTACAGAGTAAGAGGGTGTAATAGTGACTTTAGTGATTGCACCGAATGGTCAGCTCAGTCAAATACGGTTTTAATTCCAACTTGGATCCATGAGGTGGTTGTACAAGGTAGTACCACAACACTTAAATGGGGGCCTGTAAAAGGCGCAGATTACTATGATATTTCAATCAAGTTTAATGATAATGATTGGACTACGCCTGACAGGTTTACAGTTTTAGCAGAGAATGTGTCTGATAATAATAGCGTTATATGGGATGACATAGACGGCGGTATCCGTTCCTACAAAATACGCTCTTGCACAGGCTCAGTAGGCAACTCTACTTGTTCAGCGTGGTCAGCAGAGACTGCCAAGTATGAAACGGTATCTTTACCAGCAGATACGCCACCGTTAAATGTATTAGTACCAGAGCGAGCATTTATTAATAGCAAAGGAAAAGTTGCTTGGTCATTCACTCGTCAACCAAGGTTAGATTTAACGTCAACGTTATATGTAATGCCTCCCAATACGAGTGAAATGATTAAGCTTGCTAGTAGTGCAAGCAATAAGCCGGGTTCATACGAATATAGATTTGATAAACCGGGGAACTATAGATTTTTTGCACAAGCATGTGGTTTTATCGACTCTACTCGTAGAGCGTGTAGCGAGCGCTGGGTTACAGAGCAACGAGTTGAGGTAGTTGATAAAGAGTTCTTTGTTATAAACTCAGGTTCGGAGTTGTCATGGCCAAATATAGGGGGAGTGGCTCGTATATCGATTGAAAGTGCGCAGTGTGGTGATTCTTGCGATATCTCATCTCTCAATTGGCGTGCTTTAGCAACGCTAGAAAATGGTGAAACTAGCCTCGGCCTGAGTAATTCCGAAGGCAAAGTTTATCGCATTAAAGTGTGCTTTAGTGATGATAAGTGTACGTCTTGGATTAACGTTAACACAGACCAAACGAAGTTTGGTTATGCAAAGACATCAGCTCAAGAGCCTCAAGATATAGTGCTTGTTGATATCTTAGCCCCAACCGCTGATGCCGCAGGCACGCTACCCGGCTCTGCGGGTGTAAACGGCGGTGCGGCCAGTTATAACTTACCGATTCAAATTGCGCCGGGTAGAAATGGCGTACAGCCTAAGGTGTCGCTCAATTACTCTTCACGCGCGGGCAATGGTATTGCTGGTGTGGGCGTGAGCTTGTCGGCAGGCTCGCAAATAAGCCGATGTAGCGCCACGTATGCGCAAGATGGTTTTACCCAAAATCCACAATACAACAGCAATGACCGCTTATGTTTAGATGGGCAGAGGTTAATTGCGGTTTCAGGTAATTATGGTGAAGACAGCGCGATATATCGAACAGAGATAGAAAGCTTTGTACGGGTGACGCAATCAGGCGAAATGAATTCAAACAGCACATCATTCACAGCTGAATATGCAAATGGCACCACAGTCTACTTTGGTCAAGATGTAGACTCTAGAGTGATACATAGTGGTCAATCAGCCACTTACTCTTGGTTAATAAGCTATCAACACGATGCCACGGATAAAAACTATATCCATTACGACTATAAAGCGTATGGCGCGGGTGAAAGGTTGCTCAGTGATATTTATTACACGGGCAACAGCCAAGAAGAAAAAGGTCAACAGCGTGTAGCGTTTGAATACGAAGATAAGCTAGATAAGCGCTCGGGCTATGTGGCAGGTGGCTATTATGATTCAACAAAACGTTTACACAAGATAAAAACATTTACCAATAGCACGTTCGTCCATCAAGTTAAGCTAACGTATAAAGCCAGTGCAGCAACTCAACGTGATTTATTAGTATCACTTCAACGCTGTGTTGATGAAGGTGGGTATACGTGTTTGCCAGCTACTGAGTTTGATTGGCAAGATAGTGCCATCACAGTTAAGAATGAATATTTAGATATTCGTTCTACAAAGAGCATAAATAGTGTACTTCCACAAGGTGACCGCAATGGAGATGGCGCGTTAGACTGGCCAGGTTATTATTTTAACGCAGAAGGTACGGCTGTGATGAACACTGACACTGAAGCTAAGTGCACAGGGCCAGGTTCAAGTGGAGAGTTGGTTAATTGCCACCGCCATAGTATTGATGTGAACTTAGATGGTTATACAGATAAACTTAATTTTGGGCGCTACTCAAGAAGTGGTAAGTATCTAGAAGTCATCGTTAATCAACAAAATGGTGGCACCAGTAGTCTTATCACTGATATTGAAGTCCCTAGACTTACTGAGTTGGTGTATGTCGGTGACTTAAATGGCGATAGTTTTGCTGATATTGTGATTAATAAAAGAACCCTCACACGAGGGGGGGATGACGTAATTGTATATTTTCATACTCAAAATGTGGCCCAGCCTTATCTGAGTACAAACAGTAAAGTGATTTATACTATCTCTAAGCAAGAAGGAGATTTGGATGAATATGTACAGCTCTCAAAGCTGGTTAGTGCTGGTGATTTAGACGGTAATGGGCTGGCGGATTTTTACGTTGAGAACTTATATCCAGAGGGTTTTAATAGCTCAAATGGGCAAGGTGAGCTAAGCGAGCTTTACTATACCCATTTCGTGAATGGGGAAGTTGTATTTGAATGGGAAACCTTTAGCTCAGATGACGACAGTGATTATGGCGGTTACCGTGCAGCAGATAACGACAATGCATGGACTCGCTTTTATACCTTTGCAGATGTGAATGGTGATGGGCTAAAAGATTGGCTTGGGTGGTATAAACCAAAGACCCATGATAACGCTCTGTTCGTTCGTTACAATACGGGTAAAAAATTTAGGGCACCAGTTGATACGGGTTTGCGGGTGGCCAGTAGACTGTTTACTTATGCTGAAACAATTGGCGCTGATGGGCAGGCTTTGGAAACAAGTATTAAAGGGTATGTGCCCAGCTATGGAGGCTCAATTCGCGTTGCCGATATTGATAATGATGGTAAAGAAGAGCTACTTTACCCAGGCCGACGCGAGGTAGATGGCTGTTCGTTGGTTGATGTGGTAGGCAAAGGGGGGGTTCGTTACTGTGGAGGGGAGATTTATTCCACGATGCCAATGGATACCAAGAAAACTAGAAAATCAATTGCTGAGCGCTATGACCGAAGTATCTATAAGTATTCTGCAATAAAACTAGACAATGCGGGCAGTTTTATCTCTGTTAGCACAAACATGTATGGCGCACGTACGCATACTCAACTCCTTGATGCTCAGGGAGATGGTTTGGTAGATATGGTGTTTAACTACGGCTGCGAGATAAGCTCGGATGGTGTAAGTACGGGCTGTACATTTAATACAGATACTTTAAACGGGTTTAAAGAAAACCAAGTTAATGTTAGTCGCAACTATGGCTCAGGTACAGGCGTAACTGGTGCGGGTTATGCGCCAGTGGATATGCTTAAGTCGGTCACAAATGGAGTGGGCTTAACAAGTAGTTGGCAGTACCGACCTCTTTCTTCAGGGTTAGAGACGGGCATACTAGGGGCCAGTAAGTTATATGAAATGGGCAGCAATTATGCGGCGGGGTACCAAAACTTTGCCTCTAGCATGTATGTAGTCACCCAATTTACGCAAGACAACGGTATAGGTGGTGAAAATAGTCGGTTATACGCTTACCGTGGTGCTGTATATAACAGTCAAGGCCGAGGCTTTATGGGCTTTAAGTCGGTGATTGAAAAAGATGTTACGTTAGGGGTTGTTACCCGCTCTGACTTTAACCAGATATTTCCATATCAAGGTAGGCTTACGCGTCAAGCGCAGTTTAAGGTGGCAGATTATGAAGCGCGTAGTAGTGAGTTGCTCAAAGATGCAACGTCAGAAATCAACGCAATTAGCTTTGCAGACTATTTGTGGGGTAAAAACTCAGCGCATAATGTGGCAGGCGTTTCGCACATATATAAAGTGGCTAGCACGTC
>NZ_ARPN01000197.1:0-49511 GCF_054966645.1 Pseudoalteromonas sp. SANK 73390 | reverse complement strand
CACAGGTTCTGCCTTGCCAAAATACCCGAATGACTGCTGCAAAAACACACAGCAAAGATCAACAGACCCTAATACTGTCAGTCTCCTAACAGCACAATCATTCATACAGCAAGGCTACTTTGTCAGTAGTGCACAAGATTAGGTACAATCGTAGACTTGGCAGTTCCTTTAGCAATTTGCAACGCAAATTAATTCAGCTAACACAGAATAAATTAATTTACATACAAATCAAAAGCTTAAACTTGGCCTTTGTATTGCAGGATTATGCTGTCTATTCACTTTAGGGGTTACAGCATGAAAGCTTACCTATTAAGTTCTGTTCTATGGAGTGTAGCTTCATTTGCCACTCCTTTTGATACCTGTCCATCCAAAGCTTTTTTAATCCAAGGTAATACCGCCACGGTTTATGGCGTTAACTTGGTATCAGGAAGTTACAACACATTAGCAAATGACATGGGGACCAATAATAAAGTTAATGCTGTCGGCTTTAGTGTTCATGATCGCTACCTATATGGCTGGGATTATGAAAGCGGTAATTTGGCCAAAATCGGTAAAGACTATCAACTTGAATCACTTTCCGTAAGCGGATTTGCCAAGACTAGTTTTTATGTTGGTGATGTCTCTGTGCAAACAAATCATTACTATGCATATCGCCGCGGTGCGAGCTTTGGCCTATACAAAGTAAGCCTAGACCCAAGCAACGAAGACTATCTTAATGCAAACCGTGTGGTTGATGGCGCAAAGTTAAATCTGCAAATTTTTGATTTAGCATTTCATCCTGACGAAGATTTTGCTTACTCAGTAGATAAAAACGGTGTATTACATCGCATTGATGTGTTGAATGGCACATCATCCGCTCTAGGCAATACTGGCATTACCGGCACATTTGGTGCCGTATATTTTGATGTTGATGGCAACTTTTACATCAGCCGCAATAGCGATGGCAACGTCTTTTTAATTAACCTTGATAACCCTTCAAACAATCAATTATTTGCTTATGGGCCTGACTCATCTAGCAACGACGGCGCTCGTTGTGCGATAGCTCCCATTATTGATGATTCAGAACCCGCTTATATCGACTTTGGTGATGCACCAAATAGCTATTTAACAAAATTAGCTGATAATGGACCTCGTCATGAAACCGGCGACTTGTTTCTCGGTACTCAAGTTACACCAGAATATCAACCTAAAGACAATGATGAAGATGACGGCATTGATTTCGTGACTGGGTTTGAAATTGGCTTAGATACGCTCATACTCGCCAACTCATCACGTTCTGGGTATTTGAATGCTTGGATTGATTGGGATCAAAGCGGTACTTTTGATAACAATGAACGTGTAGTCCAAGATTACGCCACTTCAACAGGACAAAACCGGTTATTGTTAGCCGTACCTGAAAATGCAGCCGATGGCACAACATGGGCAAGGTTTAGACTATCTGATCAACCAGGTATTTCATTCACAGGGGGTGTGGCTAATGGAGAAGTTGAAGACTATGCCATTACAGTGAGTAATAGCGGTATCGCAACCGTATCAACAGATTGGATGACAATTGCATTTGAGGATTTTTGGCCCGAGCAAGGTGACTATGATTTCAATGATGTAGTCGTAACATACAAGGTACAAATGAGTAAGATTGGTGAGCAACTTAAACGCTATAAAATTGATGGTTCACTCAAAGCAATTGGTGCAAGTCACCGTAATGGTTTTGCATTTAGATTTCAAAATATTGCAGCTTCATCGGTAAATCAAGCTTTAATTCGATACGAAATCAACGGGCAACTGCATACAAACTCACCACTTGAAAACGGTCGCAATGAAGCAATTTTAATTTTATTTGCAGACACCAAGGCAGTAGCCCCTGTGCTGTCTGGGTGTAAGTACTTTAGAACTGAGCGCCACTGTCAATCACAAGAGAGCATTTCATTTTCTATTACTTTACCTTTTAACGAAGCCCAATCACCCAATAACGTTGGTTTTAGCAACCTTGATCCGTTTATCTTTGGCGTAAATGGTTTTGACCATGGCCCACTTGTGAGTGTAGCCAACGCCAGAGGCTGGGAAGTGCATCTAAAAAACCAAGCACCCACTGAAGCATTTGACCCAAGCTATCTAAATCAAGCAGATGATGCCTCATCTAGCAACGGCTTCTATCAAACGAGTAGCGGTTTACCCTTTGCTATAAAGGTTGGTACACAATGGCGCCATCCGATAGAACACACAGATATATTGCAAGCTTATCCACAGTTAGCATCTTTTGCTGAATCTCGTGGCGCAGAAAACACCGCTTGGTTTCTCACCCCCAGTGATGAAAGCTTAGTCAGCTATTAGGAGACGATTATGAAATCACTAACTATCTCAATCATTATGTTATCAACCTTAAGTGCATGCGGTGGTGGCAGTGAACAAGGTCAGAGCCAAGTTCAAAATACCCAAATAAGTAATGAAGCGACAGCACCTTCGAGCGCAGCTCAAGATGACAATAATAGCGAAAATCAAAGCTCAATATCATTAGCTAACTTGAGCATTGCACCTAACTTTAACCTAGAAACAAATGTACAAGTAAATATTCAAGTTGCAAGTAATTTAGTCATGCAACGTGCTTATATCAATGTATGTAAAGCCACCGCTCAAGAGATAAGCTATTCAGATTGCTATTACCAAGGCCCACTTACGCAAGATGGACTAAATACAATGATTGAACTGCCCTATCAAAATATAGAATTGACGGCCGCTATTTGGGTGTATGACCCCCTAACATCTCCGCAAATTTACCAATGGCAGTTTGACACTAATACGGCGTCTCAAATATTTACGATTAAATAAGGTAAATTTATAACTGGTTGACATGCGGTATAACCACCTAGGCTATACCGCTTTAACAACTTACGCTGTTCACTTCATTCTTAAGTAACACAAATAGATAAACCTAAAGAGCTTGTTAAAAGCTACCGCTAATAAAACCCCTAATCCAGTAACACCAAAAAGCCACAACAGCTATTTAAAAAATTTTATAAACAGGGTGATATTTCTATTAGAGATTACGTCGTAATGCACCAATATGTGCTTGCTGTAAGTGACTTTAACAGCCATATGACAGACGAAGTAAAAGGCTTTTTAATTGAAAATAAAATTGACTACTAACGCCGTTAAATAAAACCGTATTACCTATTGACTATGAACCAGCTAATGTGGGTTTAGTCACACTTTTAATCCAATCTATTTGGGAGATTTTATAAATACAATGTTCCCGCAAGCGCTCTGGACTGGGAACATCAGGGAGTAAAAAAGTTTCACCTGTGTTAACCATATTCAGTCTTTGCATAAGGGCGCGTGAAGGATAGTTATCAACAACAAAAAAAGAGAAGATTTCTTTGAGATTTAACTCCTCAAATCCTATTTTCATAGCAGCATTAGCTGCTTCTGTGGCATATCCATACTCCCAATATTGACGCGCAAGTCGCCAATAGATTTCTTAACATGGGGTACATAGTAGTTTCACAGTCGGATGGTATAACCCTACAATTCCAATAAACTCTTTTGACTCAATGAGTTCGACAGCCCAAACTCCCCAACCGTTTTCTTCAATTAACGACTGACATTTTTTAGCAGTAACATCACTTTCCTCACAACTTAAAGTATGAGAAAAAACTTCATTACTTGGGAGTCTGAAGACATTGCGAAAAATGCCTCTAAATCGTCAGGATTCCACTGGCGAAGCCGGAGTCTTTTAGTACTCGTCTCGATAATTTTAGTCATATTGCTAGCTATCCCTGTATTAGAGTCTGAAAGCCTGAAGGACAGTCACTTAAAAAAGCAAACCAAAGCGCCGCCTCGTTCTGCCCGCCTCGTATTATTTGTTGGCCTATCCTACCAAAATGTACTAATAATTAGTCGATTCTGAATGTTAACGTTTTTGTGCTCAGGCTTTTTTGAACTATTTTCACTCAGACCGACCGCAATCCATATCTTTTGTGCTTATTGTATTGACGATGATTTTGACCCGCTGTTGTAAGAAGCTGATATAAAATCCAAACGTAAAACTAGCTATAATTTTATGACAGTTTTATCCCACTCCTGCCAGCACTACATTCAACCTATCACCCAACTTTCCTTTTAATTAAACGATTCAACCCCAAGTGACCATCTTGTTTCATGTGCCTTATGACTGGCTCTATCGCATTGCGTCGCTTGAGTTTTTTCTAGATGGATGGGGTGACTGCGCGCTTTTATTCTGCTACATATACATCGTACCGCGCTGCACTATGTCCTCGATAACCTCTATCTACAAAACAACTATAGGGCCTTTTGTCTGTGACGTTTTCTACTATTCTCAGTGTTTCCCAAAGTGTGTCACCGTCATAAGGGTTGCCATGCACAGCGTGACAGCACACAACAAATTGTTCCTTTAACGTCGTCGTGACACTTGCTTTAACACCAAATTCGTAGGCTTGGCGCTTTTGCCTTTGATTGTGTGATTTAAAAAATTTGCAATTTCAAGATAGTAAGATCGTTTAACCCTTCAAGTAATTCAAAGAATTAAACTGGTTTCAGGGTGGACTAATTAAGATACGACAAAATCGCTTGGTGTTAAGACCATATTTTGTACTAGCTCAGACCTATTCTGATAGTTATCCGTTTTTTAACGGTGTTTTATCAGCTTAGGTTGAGCTAAATTCTTTTCGCAAATACATTTAAAAATATGTTTGAGCAACTTTGTTGTCGATTTCAGCTAGATTTAATTGCACAACATCGATGAAGTCATGTAGCTTATCTTGCAATAATGTTGAGGGGTTAGTGCTTATTAAATATGTCTTTGCATTTCCTATTTCCTCTAAGCACACAGTGTTGTTTGGTAATAAGCTCACAGCATGCTCTATTTGATCAAACGTATGTAATAATGACCGAGGAAATCGTTTATCTAACAATAGAAAATTTAACACATCTTCACGTGTGACGCGCATTCTGACTTGTCGCCTATACATCTGATAAGCCGTCATAGATTTTAGTACACTCATCCATTGAATGTTCTTAAAACTAGTGAGTTCTTCGTCAACGTTTTCCAATAATGAGGCTGAGCGAACATCTATTAAGCGTGTGGACATATCAGCTCGTTCAAGGTTTCTACCTATTTTCATAAAATCATAGGCTTCGTCATGACTCATTGTCCCAGCTAAAAGCCCTACTATTGTTTGATTTGCGAGTATAATTCGCGCTAAAAATGAATATCTCGTACGCCGTGAAAAACCTTCAGCTTGGTTTGTTACAACATCAAGATAGAGGTTGTTTATTTGCTCCCACGCTTCTCGTGGGATAATCTCTTTGACTGTTCGTGCATTTTCTCTAGCGAAGATCAGAGAGCTTACAATAGACCCCATATTTTTTTGGTCAACAAGCATGAACTGTATAACGTTTTCTTCATTTGCTTGTTGGTATTTTTCATAAAATAAATCTCTAGAAGACAAAATATCTATTATTGGCTCCCACCCTAGCTCAACACTACCTGGCAGGTCTAATAATAAGTGCGAATTAACATTAATGACACGTGCTGTATTTTCTGCTCTTTCTAAATATCGGATCATCCAATATATGCTGTTTGCAACCCTTGAAAGCATGTTATTTGTGCTCCATATCAACAATCCAGGTATCTTTACTGCCACCACCTTGCGAAGAGTTAACAACGGTTGACCCTTCAACCAAGGCAACCCGTGTAAGTCCTCCGGGTGTTACATTTATATCTCGACCAGAGAGAATAAAAGGCCTTAAATCTAAGTGCCTAGGTTGGGCCTTGGTGCCAACCATCGTTGGCGCTGTTGATAAAATAAGCATAGGCTGGGCAACATAGTTCCTAGGGTCATCTTTGATGCGTTGTCGAAATTTATCATGTTCAACTTCACTACTATGAGGCCCTATTAACATACCGTAGCCGCCAGACTCATTTGCAGGTTTAACAACCATCTCGGCAATGTGTTCAAGTACATACTCTCGCTCTTTTTCATCAAGGCACTTGTAGGTTGGCACATTGGGGATGAGAGCAGTCTCATTTAAGTAGTATTCTATAATTTGTGGGACATACGCATAAACGACTTTATCATCAGCCACACCAGAACCTGGTGCATTAGCTAATGCAACATTACCTGCCTTCCAAGCGCGCATAATGCCAGGTACGCCAAGCATAGAGTCAGGACTAAAAACCTCAGGGTCTATAAATAAATCATCAATGCGTCGATAAATCACATCAACACGTGCTAAGCCATTAATCGTTCTCATGTAAACGCAATCATCATCTTCTACTACCAAATCAGAGCCTTGAACAAGCTCAGCGCCCATCTGCTGTGCAAGATAGGAGTGTTCAAAATATGCAGAATTATAAATACCAGGGGTTAAAACCACTATTTCGGGGTCATTCACTTCCCTTGGCGACATTTGTACTAACATATCGTACAACTGAGAAGGATAATCATCAACAGGCAATATATTGTACTGTTCAAACATTTCAGGAAGGACTCTTTTCATTACATGTCTATTTTCAAGCATGTATGATACCCCTGAAGGCACTCTTAGATTGTCTTCAAGAACGTAAAATTGGCCATGTTGATCTCTTACTAAATCAGACCCACAGATATGTGCCCAAATTCCATGTTTAGGTTTTACACCCTTGCATTCTTTAAGGAAGTTTTTTGAGTTTTCTAATAAGTGAGCGGGAAAAACACCATCTTTTATAATATTTTGTTCGTTATAAAGGTCATTTATAAACATGTTGAGCGCTTTGACACGCTGTTTTAAACCAAGCTCAACATACTGCCATTCCTTTTTATCAATCAATCGAGGTATCAAATCAAAAGGCCATGCGCGGTCAATTGACCCCTCTTCTTGATGATAAACACGAAATGTAATGCCCATCACATGAATGGCAGTATCAGATGCCACTTTTAACTGTATTAGATCTTTATCAGAGAACGAGCGCAAGTGTTCGCACAGTGCTTGTGCGCAGTATCTCGGTGTATTAGCTTTTTGCAAAAGTTCATCATGGAACTGTGCGACTTTATAACTGCCCCACTTTATACTCATCGAATTTCCTTAATTAAAAGCACAATCATGCTAGCCATATTAATCGCTAGAGGTGTTGTTGAAGTGATTAACAGTATTGTGAATAAAGCGAAGTTTATTTAACGCCGAAACCGAAATTACAAATGGATAAGCATCATCCATTCCCATACTTCGGTTAAGTGCGTTTAATACTCTTGTTAATGAGCACCAATCATTAAATAAGCGAGTAAATCCAGATTCAATATCTGATTCACTTTGCTGAATTTCATATTCAAGCGGGTTATAAATAGTATTATCAGCAATGCCTACACCAAAGTTGTTTGCTGTTTCAAGTGTATCAACCATGTGAAGATAATGAGCCCAAGTTTCTGCCCAATCTTCCCAAGGGTGCATCGAAGCATAGGCGCTTATATATTGGTCCTGCCAATTTTGCACTGGTCCATTTTGATAATAATTTTGCATTTCATTTTGATAACTGAGACGCTCATCACCAAACAAGTTTCTAAACTCAGTGATATGAGGGGTTCTATCAATTAACCTATCCCAATAGTAATGCCCTGACTCGTGCCTAAAATGCCCTATTAATGTCCTATAATTTTCATTCATTTTTTCACGCATTTCTGCTCGAGTAGCGGCATCTGCTTCGTTTAGGTTTATGGTGATCAAACCATTACTATGACCTGTAACAACATATTCTTTTATTGTTAGTTCATTGCCAAAACTATCTTCTACTTGGTCTTGTAAAAATGCAAAGCCAAGTCCGTTATTTATATCTTCGGATCGACTTTTTATCGGTAGTTTGAGTTTAATAACCGTGTATAAAAGCCGTCGTTTTGCTTGCTCCAGCGAAAACCATAATTTAATATTGTTTGAATCATTTAGATTTGGGATAGTTTCAGTAAGCCGACATGATAAACACAACTGATTGCTGTCATGTAATTCAATCATCCAGTTGCAAACTTGATGTTCAACATAGTTTTTACAAGGCCGATAGTACTTTCCATCGAATGCTGATAACCAGCTGTCTCCATCTGTTTTTGTAAATGCGCATAGCTTCTGTGCGTTTGGTAAAAAACCGAGTATTGAATCACATTTGACACATTGAGAGTTTGGAAAGTGTAGTACATTTCCACATTGGCAATAAAAAGTTAGCAACTAATTCATCCTGATTAGTTAAAGAAAAAGAGAGGCCTACAATGCCGCCTGTTTATATTCTGCACTACGACAGTCTAATCTACATTCATAGAGTTTGCTTGAATTAAATTAAAATTATTTGCGACACTAACTTGTGAGTCAGTACTGTGAAAACCTTCAAAAGAAATAACTCGCCAATATTGGCGAGTTATTTCTACATTAAATTAATATTAAAACTCTTTCACAACCTTAACGTCACCTGTAACTGCACTCGATGATACAAAACCAATCGTATCTGGGTTACCTGATACTGTTTGTAACACTTCAGCGTCATTTGACGCTTCTTTTGGTGGTGTGCCTTTACCAGTGAAAATTAGTTTAGACCAGTACGCTTTTAACTGAGCTGATGATTTGTTTAATACTTTACTATTAAACTCTTCAGTGGCAGCACTGCCAGCCTCTTGTCCAATTGGAATGGCTTTATTACCGTTACTAAACGACTTTTCTTTACCAGTAAAAATACGTTTAATGGTTGAGTCATCAAATGAACTTGCATTACTTGGGTGAACAATCACTGCTACACCCGCATATGACTGAGCGCAAAGCAGCATAAATGCTATGTAAATTAAATTTTTCATCGCTTAAGCTCCTAAAATACTACGTCTACGCCAAATGTGAGTGCTTTACTATCGCCTGCAACGGCAAAGTCAAACGAATCATCTTTAACGCGGTCATATTGAATTTTAAATGCAGCCGAAGGATGAAAGTTCCAACGAACACCCACTGCCGTAGTATCATGTTTCTCTGTATCACCCTCGCCATCTTGCTCATAGTTTGAATACATGATGTAAGGGGTGATTTCATCAAAACGGTAGCCAATACTAACCATATATGTGTCAAAGTCGCTGTCTAGCTTTAACTTGTTTAACTCAGTTAATATAAATACATTCCCAAAGTCAGCGTTAACGGCTAAGCCGTAGAATTTACCATCTCTAGAATCTTGGCCATTCCACATCGTTGGCTCACCATTAACAAAACGCTTGTTTGTATAACGCATGTGAGTTAAGCGGATCTCTAACCAATCATGACTTAAATTAACGACACCACCGATAATATCTTCCCAAATCTCCCTTGTAGGTGAGCGAAAGAAGAAATCAGATAGCAGCATATTTTCTTCGTCATCTTCTTTACCAGTGTAAATATTTGTGGACAGTCCCCAATCTCCTATCGAACCGTTATACAGTAAATTTACACCTTCATAGTTAAATATTTGCCATGTGTAGTTATCAGCCGGCGGCCGCATCCATACATATGCATATCCAACATCATAAAAATCTGAGTAGTAAAACAGAGGCAAACGCTTTTTACCTGCTTGCAATGTCCAATTATCATTGATGTCATAAGAGATATAAGCCCATTCAAATTCTGCATCGTAGTCGTTAGCACCACGTGCAACAATTTGTCCTGTAACACTTAGCCCATCACCAAGGTCGCCACTGACCTGTAGCCCAATAAGTGATTCAGGTGAAAAGGAAAAATCCTCCGTATATGTACTTACAATTGGATAGTCAGCAAGAAATGAAGGCTCTATACCATACTGGGGGGCCCCAGTACCACTGAGCACTTTACCGCCATTTATACTTGCAAACCCTGAAATATTTATCTCTGCATGAGCTGTCATCGTTGTGAGAGCAGCAACCAAGAGAGTCGTTTTTAGTTTCATAGATAGCTCCGCCTAATTTATGAGTTATTGGCAGGCTAAGTATAGTTAAACCTCCGAAAAAGAAAGTTTTATTGATAAAAATTAGAATATAGCTAAGCTTACATTTAGGGAAAAGTGCCATTTAGCGATAGCTACCCCCTTCAAGCGGTGGTAAGCAAGGAACAACACAACTTAGGTTGTCACATTGTTATGTTACAAGGTGTTATATGTCGAATTTATTGCATTTTAAAAATATGAGTATTTCAAAAAAAATCCATGCGATAACCATAGTTGCTGTTGCAGCATTTATTGTATTGGTAATGATTAATTATAAGTCTTTATTGGAGAACCAACGCTCATTAGATGAACTAGAAAACCAAACCTATAAATTATTAATTTTAACATCAGAAAATGTCACAGCGATGAAAACTCTGGATGAGACATATACCCAGTCGGTCACATTTGGTGATGCGGAGTTGATCAGTAAAGCGTCGTCAATTCAAAAGAAGTTAGTTGAAAATTTAAAGCAAGTCCCCACACTGAATAGCAACTTCCCTACTGCAACTACTGTAAGAGATTTACAAGCGTATGGCAAAATTGCGAAACAAATTGCATCTAGTATGATCGATGGCACTGCTGATTTTGCAAAGTTACCACAAATAGCAAAGCAAAAAAGTGATTTGTTTGAAGAAGTATTAGAAACACTTAATGATGATAAAAAGCGTGCAAACGAACGCTTTTCAGAGCTGATCAACAATACTAAATCAAATGCAGATGATGCATTGACAATGATGTTTATAGTTGCAGTAGTATCGTTGGCGCTAGTTATTTTGTTAGCAGTTATGATAGCTAGGGGTATTAGCTCATCAGCGGGTGAAGCTGCAAGCAACTTATATTTACTTGCTGAAGGAAAAGGTTCTCTAAGTTCACAACTTACGGTGTCATCAAACGATGAAATTGGCCAAGTATCGAAAAACTTTAATGCGTTTGTAAATTTGCTACGCGGCACTGTCGAAGACGTAATTGCGGTCGTTGAACCATTGATGGAGAACTCAACTCGTTTAGTACAAGGTATGGAGTCTGCCGAACGTGCAACACAACAGCAATCAAGTGATGCTGAAGTTGTAAGAAACTCTATGGAAGAAATGAAACAGAGTGTAGGAGATATTTCACAATCTGCAGCGTCTGCATTCCAAGCTGCTGAACTTGCAGAAAATGCGGTAGATGAAAGCCTCAAACAAATTAATGTTTCAGTTGCTCAATCTCAAGATTTAAGTGAAGAGATAAATAAAGCTGCAGTTACAATTAACAAACTTGCCGATGATACACAAAATGTAACGCAAATTTTGAATGTAATTACTTCGATTGCTGAACAAACGAACCTTCTTGCTTTAAATGCCGCAATAGAAGCCGCAAGAGCGGGCGAACAAGGTCGAGGTTTTGCTGTTGTTGCTGATGAAGTTCGTGAGCTTGCATCAAGAACAGCTAAGTCGACTAATGAAATACGTGAACTTATCAACATTCTTACCGTGGCTGCATCAGATTCTGTTAATGCTATGAATACCGCAAGGGATATGGCTACCAACAATGCTGAAGCGGCTGAAGCTACGGGTAACTCTATTCAGTTAATTTCTGAACAAATTTTGGCTATTAATGGCATGAATTCACAAATTGCAACCGCAACTGAAGAGCAAACCTCTGTAGCTGCTATGGTTGTAGATAATGTATCGAATATGCACAGTTCATTTGAACAGACTATGAAATCATTGGAGCAGGTTGGTGACGTTGCTCAGAACTTACATAAGTTGTCTGACAACCTTTTAGATTCTACTTCGAAGTTTAAGTTGTAAGATAAATTTTAGACATTAAAAAAGGCAGCTTAAGCTGCCTTTTTTGTTTCACTTAATTATTTAAAATTAAAGTGCAACGATGTTCTCTGCTTGAGGACCTTTCTGGCCAGTAGCTAGAGTGAATTCAACGCGTTGACCTTCAGCAAGAGTTTTGAACCCATCGCCTTTGATTGCGCTGAAATGAGCAAATACGTCTGCGCCATTTTCTTGAGCGATAAAACCAAAACCTTTAGATTCATTAAACCACTTAACGGTACCAGTAACTGTGTTAGACATAATATCTATCCTGTAAATTAAAAATTAAAAATGCTGACTATCATCAGAGTCAGACGAAATAGCACAAAAAATAAATGATATTTAAAAACTACAGGACGAGGTACTTATAATAACGCTTCGAAATGGAGTGTATAAAGGTCTTACTTTTAAGCTGTGACAAACTATACAGACTTATTTTTTTAAGTCAATAGCTTTTATTTCTTAAATCTAGAGTTTGTATTTTAAATCAACGCAAAAATTAAATGTCTATCATATTGGTTTAAAATAAGTTTTATAAATAATTAGGCGTGTTGATCTTTGCTGTATGTTTTTATCGCAGTCATTCGGATGTTTCCCCAAGGCAGAACCTGCTTCGCTAGTTATTCTATGTAAGTCAAGTGATAATGTAGAAAAATGCCCGAATGACACTGCCCAAAGGGCTGATGAATCACCACAACCCACATAAGTCACAACTGCTCAGCCTGAAACGACGGAGAATTTGAATTCTTTTCGTTCTCCAATTACAAAGCAAAAATTGACTATACATTCAATTTAGGGTTGCTGATAAAACGCTCAACGAATTAGAATTTAATCATGTCCGTACCTTTTCCAAATTTTTTTGGGCAAAAATTAGGATCTTGTAACAGGCATTAATTTCAGTTTCTTAAGCGATATTTAGATTATTAAAACATGGAGCATTCTAGCTGGCTAAACGACTCATTAACTGCGTTAAAATAACTCTTGCAGAATAACGACATACCAGAAATTTCTCTGGTTACTAAACCTTTGATCTATAGCAATTTTTGCTCATTTATTTAATACAACTTGTATTAATTAGCATTTATAGAAATTTGCTTGCTAATCCCTTTAGCTACAAGATGAATTTAAAAACTTGAACACTTTATGAAAAAGCCTAAGTTAATGGTAATAAGTAATGTAATGGTCATTTAAGCTTTATGGTACTGAGAGGGAGTTATATAAGAATATCGTTCTGAATTTTGAATATTAAAAAAGGCAGCCCATAGCTGCCCTTTTTTGTTTCACTTAATTATTTAAAATTAAAGTGGAACGATGTTCTCTGCTTGAGGACCTTTCTGGCCAGTAGCTAGAGTGAACTCAACGCGTTGACCTTCAGCAAGAGTTTTGAAACCATCGCCTTTGATTGCGCTGAAATGAGCAAATACGTCTGCGCCATTTTCTTGAGCGATAAAACCAAAACCTTTAGATTCATTAAACCACTTAACGGTACCAGTAACTGTGTTAGACATAATATCTATCCTGTAAATTAAAAAAATTAAAATGCTGACTATCATCAGAGTCAGACGGAATAGCACAAAAAATAAATGATATTTAAAAACTACAGGACGAGGTACTTATAATAACGCTTCGAAATGGAGTGTATAAAGGTCTTACTTTTAAGCTGTGTCTAACTATATAGATTTTTAAGAATGAGTCAACTTATTTTTTCAGTTATTTCTGTGGTTTGTTATTTTTTAACCAGTTTGGCGAGTATCTATTCAGTCACATACCAAACTGAGCATTCAAACTAACTTATAATATTAATGTAGTGCTGCGGTAAACGGAATTTCACTGCAGATCTGTGCTTCAGCAATTAATATTTCCTCTAAACGTGCGTCGATAGTTGATTTATCGAAATACTCATAAGCAAGCTCAACAAATAAGTTTTTATGTTTTTCTTCTGACTTTGCAATGGCAACATAAAAGTCCTTTTCTTTTCCCTGTGGCAATGCCTCGGCTACCAAAGAAAAACGTTCATGGCCGCGTGCCTCTATTACTGCAGCAACTAATAAACGGTCAATTAAAAATTCGTCTTTTCCATTTCTAAACAGTGCTCGAATTTTTTTAACGTATGGATCTTTTTGGTCATTCCCTAAAATAATGTCACGTTCAGTGAGAAGCTTAAGCACTTGCTTGAAATGAATCATTTCTTCTATTGCCAAGTCAGCCATGGCTTTAACTAACTTAATTCTATCTGGATAATGACTTAACATAGACATTGCCATACCTGACGCCTTCTTTTCGGCTGCGGCATGATCTTGTAAAAATGTGCCAAAGTCTTCAAGTACTTTATGCGTCCATTCAAATGGAGTGTGGTATTTAAGTTCAAACATGGTGGAGTACTCAGGTCGCTTACGATTACTCGCATTCTATCGTATTCAAGTGTACAGGCAAAGTCTGTGCACTTTGGGCTCTATGATTTTGCTAATTGATTTAGCAGCAAAGCGTCTTTATCAACTTTTCCGCTTCTTGTTGATTCAACTTTTAATGGGTGGCGAATGTTATTCCAAGCAGTTACTTTGCCGCCTTTATTGGTAAAAGGCATTTGCATTGGGTCTGTAACTGTGGTGTTTAAAAAGCAACTTAATTGTTCTAAAGCATCACTTGAGGCAACGTTGAGAGTTAAATTATCAGCCCCCTGTTTTACAAAAAATGCTTCCGCGTCTTGTTTGTGTTTCATATAGCAGCTTTGTAGATAATCAAAATCGCTTGCCAAGCTAGGTGTTAAGTTATTAAACGTATTTAAAAAACAGCGTTTTATAGTGTCATTAAACCCGCCATCATGACGTAATAAATTTATCGCCATACGTGATAAAAGCTGAGATATTGAGGGTAACCAAAGATCTAAGTCTCGCTCTAGATAAATAAAACGACTATTTGGAAAAGCGCTGGCAAGTAGATGATAATCATTAAATACTGGTGTGTCGGCGATTATCTGAGCATCTTGAAATGCCTGTTTGGTATAGGCTGTATGAGCAGTTTTGAAGCCAAAATTTAAACACGCAATGCAAATACTCGTCGTACCAGTTCTAGGTAATCCAACAATAAATATTTTACTACTCATAATACACTGTAAACCCAAATACTTATCAAGGCTAAAGCAACAAGTATACTAAAAGACGAACAATGACGATAGGCACCAAACTGGTGCCCAGTTAAAATGAGGATTACTTAATGAGATAAACAGCGTAAACTTTGGCATCAATCGTAATGGCACCTGTGTTGTACGCTTCTTTATAGTTACCAGACTCTGAGTCCATCATTGTCATTGCTGACGCCTGCCTTAAATAAGGCACCGTTGGTACGCTGAGTGGTGAAAAAGACACTGAATATAGTTTATCGATTTGTACCTCAAATTCAGCAGCTAACTCTTTGGCTGCTGACTTTGCATCTTTTATCGCTTTTAGCTTTAGCTTATTAGTTAATTCGTCATGGTTACTCACGCTAAATTCGGTATTGTTAAATTCTGTTATGCCTGCATCAACAAGCTCTTGAAGCAATTCGGGGTAACTTTGTATTTTTTTTAATGTCAGAGTTAAGCTACGTGTTACTTTAAACCCTTCAAAAACTTCTTCATTAGTATTACGGTTATATCTTGTTTGTCTATAAACATTAAGCTGTTCAGCGTGAATATCATCACTTTTTATGTCAAATCGCTTAGCTAGTTTTATTGCTTTGGCCATAACACCATCAACGTTATTTTTTGCTGTTATTAACTGTTTGTTTTTTTCACTGATAGCAACTCTGATAGTTGCCCTGTCAGGTTGTACTTGTATTTTAGCTAACCCTTGTACATAAAGATGAGGATCATCAGGTAATGATGAAGCGATTGAACTTGCACAAAATAATGACGCTATTAATGAGCTTATAACACGCATAGTGAATTCCTTTGTTAACTGATGATTCTATTGAACCATATTTTTATTAATCACTCCTGAACAAGAAATTCATCTAATAAGGCTTGCCTGATGATGGTGCTTTCTTGTTCAAAGAATAATCCTTCATGTGATTTTACAATATCAGATTGTAGTTTAGGGTCACGCATCGCATCGTCAAATAATTTAATTGCTTGGTGTCCTATTTCTGAGTCAGCACATACTATGTAACCAAAAGTAACTTCTTTTGCACCTGCAATTTTGTGAAACGTTATTTCGCCACTTTGTGATTCGCTTGGATACTCATTTTGAAATACCGGCGCATACTCAATAATTGCATCTACCTTGCCTTGTAAAAGCATTTTTCTTAGTCTAATAGAGCTATTAGCACCTTCGTTTGAGAATATATGATGTTTTTTTTGTGCGAGTATATTATCAACCCCTTCTCCATAGGAGCGACCTTTTGCGATGCCTAGTTGCAAGCCATACTTTGAAATAATGTCTTCAATAGAAAGAGTTTGAGGAAGTGATAGTTCACCGTTTATGATTAATCTATTAGCAGGGAATGCCATCAAAGGGTACTTGCCGTATATGGCTTGGCGTTCTCTTTGAGGTGTTTTAGCTTTATTGTAAAGGCAAGTTGATGGGTGACTATCAAGCTCTCTCCACTCTCTTATTCTACTAGCAGCAATATGATTAAAAATAAGCTTTCCATCTAACTTATTTTGTACTTTGATAAGCAATGTCATTGCTACATCAGTGGGCCCATAGCTTATTGATGTGTCATAGTCAGATGCAAGGTCAATAACCAACGCATGACACTTTACTGTAAACACATAGACAATAAGTATCAGATACTTCATATTTACTCCGAGTGCTTAAATTATGCTTTGCCTCCTTGGTCAAATTTAAGTATAGATATAAAAAAGCCAGCTTTCATTTTTGCTGGCTTCAATGTTTATTTAAATGCTACAACGTTTGTAGTTGCGATACTCTGGTAACCAGTAGTTTCTCTCAATGGCTGCCCATATTGCATCATCTGACATTTCTAGTGCAACCCCCTCCTCCATTGCTTTTTTAGCGACTGCAAAAGCAATTCGCTTGCTCAAAGGTTCAATCTCTACTAGTGCAGGTAATAAACTACCTTTACCAGTATTGGCCCAAGGTGATGACTGAGCTAATGTTTCACTTGAAACCATAAGCATTGCATCTGTAATACTTGTTGCTTTTGATGCAATTACGCCAAGGCCAATGCCAGGGAAAATATAACTGTTGTTGCATTGTGGAATTGGGAATGTAGAGCCGTTAAATTCAACGGGTGCAAACGGACTACCTGTCGCTACAATTGCATGCCCATCAGTCCACTCAATTACATCCTTCGGGTGTGCTTCAACTTGGCGAGATGGATTGCTTAATGGGAAAATTATTGGCCGTTCACAACCATTGTGCATTGCACGAATAACTTGCTCAGTGAATAATCCGGGTTGACCTGACACACCTATCAAAATATCTGGCTTAGCACAGTGCATCACATCAAGTAACGACGCAAAGTCGCCACTATATGACCAGTCACTAAGCGCGTCTTTACTGTGTACTAATGCAGCTTGGAAATCACGTAGGTTTTCCATGCCTTCAGTTAATAAGCCAAAACGATCAACCATGTAAACTTGATTACGCGCTTGCTCATCAGAGATACCTTCAGCAATCATTTGGCTGATAATCTGCTCTGCAATCCCACAACCTGCTGAACCTGCACCTACAAATACAACTTTCTGCTGAGATAGCTTATCACCTTTAACACGACACGCTGCCAATAAGGAGCCTACCGTGACTGAAGCAGTGCCTTGAATATCATCATTAAAGCTACATATTTCATTTCGGTAACGTTTTAGTAATGGCATCGCGTTAGGTTGAGCAAAATCTTCAAATTGTAATAACACTGTAGGCCAACGACGTTTAACTGCGTTTATAAATAGCTCTAAGAATTCGTCATATTCTGTTTGGCTAATTCGCTTGTGTCGAGCTCCCATATACATAGGATCTGCTAGCAGTTTCTCGTTATTGGTTCCCACATCAAGCATTACTGGCAGAGTATAGGCAGGGCTGATTCCACCACATGCAGTGTACAAAGAAAGTTTGCCTATTGGAATGCCCATGCCACCAATACCTTGGTCACCTAAACCTAAAATACGCTCGCCATCAGTTACGACGATAACTTTTACTTTGCCTTTGGTTGCGTTGCGAAGAATATCATCTATTTGGTGACGTTCTTCATAAGAAATAAATAAGCCACGTGAGCTGCGGTAAATATCTGAAAACTTTTCGCAAGCATCACCCACTGTCGGAGTGTAAATAATAGGCATCATTTCTTCTAAATGATCGCGCACTAAACGATAATAAAGCGTTTCGTTATTATCCTGAATAGCGCGAAGATAAATATGCTTGTTTAAATTGTCGTTAAAACTAGAGTATTGCTGATAACAACGTTCAACTTGCTCTTCAATAGTTTCATAACGAGGTGGAAGCAAACCAGCTAAATTAAAACTTTCACGTTCTAGTTGGCTAAAGGCACTGCCTTTGTTTAGTAAAGGCGTTTCTAAAAGATTTGGACCAGAATAAGGGATGTACAAATAGTTTGGATCAGTTTGTTTAGTCATATTTACAAGTTTTGACACATTTTTATAGGCTGAGAGTTCATTATTGCCTAATGTGGTTAAATTTCAATGAAATTCGCGCACATCAGACCAATGCAAAGCCCAGTAATACACTTAAAAGTGCGTAAACTGGGCCGTACATTATAACTTAATCTAGTTTACAAACCTATGGTTATTGTTAGTTTTCGCTTAACACAACCCCTTCTCTTCGAGGATCAGCGCCACCCAATAACTTGCCATTTTTAATCTCAATTGCATGTATTCCGGAGTTCAAGTCTCTTACTTGTACTTTATGGCCTTTTTGTTTGAAGAACGGAACAAAGCTCTCAAGATCAGTACCTTTTTCTAAAGTTGTATAATGATTTCTATTGGTAATGTTGGGTAAATTAATAGCCTCTTGAGGTGTTAATTGCCAATCTAGAACGCCAATAATAGTTTGTGCAACATAATTTATAATACGGCTACCTCCTGGTGAACCTACCACCAAACGCAGGCTACCATCTTGGTTAAATACCATGACCGGTGCCATAGAGCTTCGCGGGCGTTTGTTTGGCTCAACTCTATTAGCTACCCAAAGGCCCTCTTTTTTTGGACTCAAGGAGAAGTCTGTAAGCTGGTTATTTAAAAGGTAGCCATTTACCATAACCGTTGAACCAAATGCCATCTCAATCGAGCTGGTCATGGATACAGCATTACCATCGCTATCTACAATCGATACATGAGAGGTAGAGGGCAGTTCATATCCATCGTCCATTGCATAGGCTAATCCACCTTTTGCTGGGTTACCTACTGGTACATTGTGATTATCTTTGTCGGTAATAAGCGTAGCGCGTTTTGCTAAGTAGTCGCTTTGAAGTAGCTCTGTTGTGGGTATAACCACAAAATCTGGGTCAGCTACATAATGATTTCTATCCGCAAAAGCCAAACGTGAGGCTTGTGTAAATAAATGCAAACTTTTTGGGTCGTTTGCCCTGTACTGACTCAGATTTTTTCCTTCCAATAGTTTTAAAATTTGTAATACCGCAATACCACCACTACTTGGCGGTGCCATCGAGCAAACTTTATTCTTATGATAGTCAATACAAATTGCATCACGTTGTTTACTCTTATAATTTGCTAAATCTGATTGAGTTAGTTTGCCAGGCGCTATTGAAGAGTTTTGAACTGCTTCAGCTATTGCTTTTGCATTTTCACCTTGATAAAACGCGTTAATGCCATGTTGTGCTACTTGCGTATACAGTCGGGCTAAATCAGGGTTTTTCTTAATTGTACCAACTTTCAAGGGTACTCCACCTGGGTAGAAGTACTCTTTTGCAGGGGATAATTTCTCAAGCCCTGGATTAAAGCGCTTATGAAGAAGCATATTAAGTCGTTTAGACACAATAAATCCTTCACTCGCTAACTTGATTGCCGGTTGAAACAGCTCTTGCCAAGGTAGTGTGCCGTATTTATCATGCGCTTGTTTAAATGCATGCAAAATGCCCGGTACGCCTACCGAACGTCCGCCTACTACCGCGTCTATCCAGCGTACAGGTTTACCCTGCTCATTTAAAAACAGCGTATGATCTGCATCACTTGGTGCGACCTCTCTACCATCAAAGGTGACCAACTGATTCAACTTCTTATCAAAAAATAAGATAAAAGCTCCCCCGCCTATTCCCGAAGACTGTGGTTCAACCAAAGTTAACACTAATTGAGTCGCTATTGCCGCATCAATGGCGCTGCCGCCTTGTGCTAGCATATTTTGTCCAGCTTTTGACGCATAAGGATTTGCAGCCGCTACCATAAACTTTTCACTAACAACTTGTTGCTTTTGTTGTAACCCTGTTGCGGCTTCTGGCTCTCTGGTTTCGCGCTTTTGCGATGTTTCAACTGCACTTTGGTTCAAAGTACAGCCGCTGAATAGTAAAACTCCCATCAGTGGATAGGCATATTTCATAATATTCACTTTTATCTGTTCAAATCATTGGCATGATAAAAGCAAAGAGGCACAATATGCAAAAAATAATGTATAGATAATATGATTGATTTACCTCTACAAAAACAATATTTAGCTCCGCCGTTGATACTAATCTCACTATGCAGCTTATTAATGCTAATAAATGCAAACCCTTGGCTTGAATTTGATCGCAGTGTTGTGCAACAGCAATGGTGGCGAGTTTTCACAGGTCAATTTATGCATAGTAACTGGACCCACCTAGCACTAAATGCTTTAGGCGTGATATTTATTTGGTTATTGCATGGCGAACATCGCAGTGTAAAAGAATATATTGCGCATATTTTGTTTTTAGCTTTATGGACCGGTATTGGAATTTGGCTAATGTGTCCAGATATCATAATTTATACGGGCTTAAGTGGCTTATTGCATGGTGTGATTGTTTGGGGTGCGCTTAAGGATATTCAAGTAGGTATGCGCTCTGGGGTACTTCTATTCATTGGTATTTGGGTAAAACTGGTATGGGAGCAAATACAAGGGCCAAGTGTTGAGGTGGGTGAACTGATTAACTCTCGGGTTGCGATAGAAGCGCATTTAATAGGGGCTATTGGAGGGCTTGCTTTATCGTTTACTTTATTATTTAAGCGGCATAAAAATATCACTTAAAAATCAAATTTGCAGGAGTACACTCAAATGTACCCCTGCTTGAACATAAGAGTAAATGCTACTCTAAGTCTTCATCAATCGATGACGTTCGAACGCCGGGCTTAGCTAAAATTTCTAAATAAAATGATTCAAGTTCTGCTTTTACAGCTTCATCAATGCATTTATTAATTTCTTTCGTTGCTATCACGTCTGCTTGTGATTCAGTTGCGCCAAAACGACAATCAAAGTCCCAATAGTCAGCGCCAACAGGTAAAGTTTTGTTGCGTTCACGACGAAGGTATTTTTTAACTTCGTGTTTTATTGCATCGACTAAACGTGCAGGCTTAAGCTTTGGATGTGTTAAGGCAAAAGTCTTTTTCATGATTTTCTCAATGTAATAGCTGCATTTGTTATCGGACAAAAGCAGTAGTTAGAGGGGGAATTACTGCATATGATAGCCGATTTCTTATTAACGAGCGACAAAAACATAGATTACATAGAATTATGTAAAAACATCAGGCTATTTCTTAGCAACAAGCCAGTAGGATAAACCAAGCGCAAACACAACTCCAGCTATGCCAAATACATATTCAGGTGATGTTGTATCAAAATCAAGTATGATCACCTTTCTTGCAATCGCCATTAAGGCTGTTGCAATCACCAGTTGTAATGGCAAAATAGAGGTACCCAAATACAGCCTGATGTTAATAAATATTTCAACAGCTATCAAAACGACCATGAATGCCCCAAACACTTGGAATAAGTCGCTAACACTTAGCAAAAACATTGGTGGAGCCATCAGCTTTTGATAGATTACGAATATAACATCAGCAACCCCCCACAATATGATTAACACCATTAGTAAAGCCAATGCTTTAATGGCGATACGAATGATAACATGCAGTGTACTAATAAACGGGTCATCATGCTCTTGAGGTAGCTCTTCATGCACAAGTGAGCTAAGCTTTTTATCTTCTTTCATGTGTTATTTGTTACCCTACTTAAGTTTAGTAAAAAGTATAAAAAACATTCGTGTAGAAGCTCAATAGACTTTATATGTTATATTTTACTATAGCCTAAACAGGGCTCAGATAGAAGAAATACCGCTTTGATAGGTTTTATGATTAAGCTAGATTAATGGCATAAATAAATATTAAGCATTTACACCTATAAATTTTAATTTGATCGCTTATGCCAAATTAAAAAATGCTTTTATACCAGTCAATATGTGTGTTACTGCCAGTGATGCAACGATGATCCCCATAACGCGGCTGATCACTGCTGCGCCTTGTGGACCAATTTTCTTAGAAAAAAACAATGAAATAAGCATGAGCGCTAAAGTCATACCTAACACCACAAGCATGCTTAATGTAGTCACTAACTGTTCTTGAATATTAAAGCGGTCTTTTTCTGTTAAAATAACGGCAGCAAGCATTGCTCCGGGGCTTGCGATTGATGGAATAGCTAACGGAAATACCGATGAATGAGAATGCCCTTGCAGCGATTTTAGCTCAGACTCAGGTTTTGCATCGCCAAATACCATTGTTAAAGCAAAAATGAATAAGATGCTGCCCCCTGCAATTTGAAATGCCGACAAAGGAATTGCAGAAGCCGTAAGAATAAGCTCACCGCCAATTACAAAAAAGACTAATACAACTGCCGATATAAGCGTGGCTTGAATAGCCATAAAAACCTTTTCTCGTTGACGAAGGTGAGCTGATACAGCTAGAAAAATTGGGATAGTACCTACTGGGTCTATTGCCGCAAAAAAGAAGATGATGTTCTGTAAAAAAGGGCTATCCATTATACTTCCTACTCTGGTACTAATTATTTTTTGAATACCTGAATTAACACTATATGAACTTATCTAATTTAGCGAATTTAGTTCTTCGTCAATTAGTTGCTCACTTAATAAGTCAATAAAGCACCTTACTTTAGGTGATAAGTGTTTTTTGCTGGGATAAATTGCGTAAACATGAACCTGAGGCTGTGGAAACTGCTCAAACAACACATGTAACTCACCTGCACTTAAAGCATCGGTAATGTAAAATTCAGGCAAGCGACATATACCCAATCCAGATTGTGCCATACTAGCTTGCATATTACCGTTGTTCGATTTGATCTTTTCCCTTACATTAACAATAAATTGCTTGCCTTTCACATCAATAAATTCCCAACGATCTGGTGCTTTTAGGTTTGAATAACAGATACAATCATGATTGACCAACTCCTTAGGGTGATGTGGACGTCCATGGCGTTCAATATAATCAGTCGAGGCAACAATATGAGTAGAACAAGAAAAAAGTCGTTTACATATTAAACTAGACTCTTCAAGTACTGGAGCTGCTCGCACAACTAAATCAAACCCATCACCAATTACGTCAATTCGCTTGTCACTAAAGTCTAAATTGAGTTTTACGTTTGGGTAACGTTTTAAATATTGCTCAATCACTGGCTGAATGTAGCTTTGACTTATACCTAGTGGACAGCTCAGCTTCAATTCACCTTTTGGTTCATTATCATTGTGAGTTAGTAGCGCAAATGCATCACTTGCATCGTTTACAAGTTGTAAGCAATAACTGTAATACAACTCCCCTTCTGGGGTCAGCGCAATGGATCTTGTAGTACGGTTTAACAGCCTAACGCCTAAACGGGCCTCTAGCTTGTTCACCTCTTTGCTCACATGAGAGTTTGAAAACCCTAAAACTTGAGCAGCAGCTGCAAAGCTACCGCTTTTAATCACTTGGGTAAAAATAAGCACGCCATCAAAAATTTTATTATTAGTCATATGGAAACAGTATCTTTACTTTTCACCTATTAATTAATATTGAATCCTAATCTATACTGCTATGCAACAAATAAATACAGCGAGTTGGTTTGTTTGAGTAACAACACAACTTGCCATCGATTCCCAAAAAATTAGGAGAGAATTATGAAAGTTTTAGTATTTGCAGCAACGAGCAGTCGTCAATCCATTAATAAGCAACTGGCAACTTATGCCGCCTCTTTAGTTGAAGGCGCACATGTAGAAGTTCTAGATTTGAATGATTACGAAATGCCAATATACAGCTCAGATAAAGAAAATGATCAGGGTATTCCAACACAAGCACAAACATTCTATAAAAAGATTGGTGAAGCTGATGCAGTAATCGTTTCATTTGCAGAGCATAATGGGTCATACACAGCTGCTTATAAAAATGTTTTTGATTGGACCTCTCGCATCAACCAAAAAGTATACCAAAACAAACCAATGTTATTATTAGCTACGTCTCCAGGCCCTGGTGGCGCAAAAAGCGTTTTAAGTAGCGCAGTAGGCTCTGCGCCATTTTTTGCAATGGACGTTAAATCAAGCTTGTCTGTACCAAGTTTCTACGATGTATTTGACAGTGAGCAAGGTGTCTTAAAAGACGAGGCATTGAACGCACAGCTAAAAGAGTCGATATTTTCGCTGCGTTCATAAGAAATAATCTGAGCCAAACTCCATGTTTGGCTCTTGACAAAAAATTAAGTGTTCAAAAAGCCAGATTTCCTCCTTTTATTGCATATTGCGCTATTGATTAGTGACACAAGTTCCCCCATTTTACGTATTAAGAATCTGACTCTGCATTATATTTTTGCAGGTTTTTACTTTTGTTATTTCACTGAGGTGATTATGAAACGCGTTGTGTTATTTCTACTAACTAACTTAGCTGTAATGCTGGTGTTGGGGGTAGTTTTATCTATCTTAATGTCTGTGTTAGGTATTTCTAGCAGAAGCTATAGCGGCATTATGCTCATTGCTTTGGTGTTTGGTTTTGGTGGCTCATTTATATCACTGTTTATGTCTAAGTGGGTTGCAAAAAAATCAACGGGTGCCATGGTAATTGAGCAAGCTCGTAATGAAACGCAGCACTGGCTATTGCAAACAGTTGCTCGTCAAGCAAAGCAAGCCAACATAAAAATGCCTGAAGTGGCTATTTACGACAGTCCTGAAATCAACGCATTTGCTACCGGTCCAAGTAAGAACAACAGCTTAGTTGCTGTGAGCTCTGGTTTATTACAAAAAATGAGCCAAGACGAGGCAGAAGCAGTGCTCGCCCACGAAGTCTCACACGTAGCAAATGGAGATATGGTAACGCTGACATTAATTCAGGGCGTGGTGAATACCTTTGTGATATTTATCGCCAAAGTGTTGGCGGGTATTGTTGACAACTTCTTTAGAGGTGATGACGAAGAAGGCAGCAGCTGGGCTTACTTTGTATTTGACATGATTTTCCAAATCTTATTTGGTATCTTAGCGTCTATTGTGGTTGCCTACTTTAGCAGAAAGCGAGAGTTTGCTGCTGATAAAGGCGCTGCCGATTTAGTGGGGGCACACAAAATGCGCGCAGCGCTTGAGCGATTAAAACAAAACCAAGAGTCACAACTTGAGGGTTCTATGATGGCATTTGGTATAGCGTCAGGCAAAAGTGTGGCTGACTTTTTCTCTTCTCATCCACCGCTTGAGCAACGAATTCAAGCGCTAAAGTAAATTAGTAAATAATTAGAAAGCGCCACTTCATCGTGTGAAATGGCGCTTTATTGTTTAATGTTGTGTTTATGGTAAGCAACTGGCTTTCGTGAAGAAGTATTTTACTTCGTAATCTTTACAAGTGGTATTACTACTGCTGCCACCATTGCTTGAATTCCAGCATGCAAAGCCTGTACTGTTGTTTACTAAATTTTGCCTGCTAAGGCTTGAGTCTAATTTAGTATCAACAACTCGTGCAATAATGCCTGCAATGTCACTAGATTCACAGCTCGCGGAGATATTCCCTGCCGTTTTGTGTGCGTTGAATAATTCATTGTCACCATTATTTGGGTCATCTTTATCTAGCCAGCCTGTAGCATAGAGGCCTTCATCAACAAATGTATTGCCAATTTTGTACACTCCTAATGCATTTAACTCACTGCCTTCATTGCCGTGAAACGCAAATATTTGCTGTGATGAAGTCGAGCGATAGGTTTTGCACGTACCTTGGTTTGTGCCACCTGAAATATGATTGCCATTGTTAGAGGTAAACTTTACATAGTAAACAGTATCATAACCGTGTTTGGCATCATCTTTACAAATAGTAATATCTTTTAAGTACTCGCTTTTGCTTGAGTCAAAAGTTAAAGCATTACCCCAATTACCACCACTACCACCATAAGTAACACACCGTTCTGAGGTGCCTACTTTAGTATGGCTTACACTTTGTGTTGTTTCATAACATGCTTTAAATCCGTTTATTCTGCTACCAGAGCGTATTTTTACATAACTTAAATTGAATGTGCCACCTACTAATGCTTTGCGTTTTAATAAACTTATGTCGTCAAACGAGTCACCTTTGTTTGTTGAACCCACTGCGGACTGCTCAACAAACTGCCAGTCAATGTATTCTGATGCGTTTGCATACCAAAAATCATTAAACGCATTATAATAGTTTAACCAGATATTCTCGTTGGTGAACTGAACATCGTTAAGGAGCTGTACCTGCTCATATGCATTAAATGGCATACCAAATTTATAACTACCACCTAAACTATTGCAGCTTGAAAACCCAGAACTCCATTCACCTTTACTTGCTGAAAGTTGCCAATTTCTATCGTCGTCGACACAGGTATGATATTGCAAGTTTGTACAGGCTTTATCGATAATGACTTCATTACTTTCTAAACTTGCGCAATTGCCAGCCCCATTCGGGTGATTGGTTTTCCATGACCATATATAATCTTCAATTTGTACCTCATTCGCACCATAACCACTAGCTGAACCCGTATTGTTGGCTTCTACTAAAGCTAACTCAAGAATTTGCGCACCTTTCTTAGCCCAGTTATTGAGTGCTTTATCACCAGTTTTACTCGCACTTGGTCCATCAGTTGCCAGTTGTGTAGCGTCATCAATAACAACCGTCATATTATTTGCATTGTAATGAGCGGTTTGATCGTTGTTCACACATTCATCGCTACCGTTTTGGCAAAATGGTTGATTACTCTTTAAATTACCATTGCCATCAAACGCGTCTACGCCAATAAATACGGTATTCCAAAATTTAGAGTATTTACCAGAGCGATGGTACGAACATAAGTTACTATGATCTCTCGGTGTTTGCACAACCGCAACAAGTTGCTTGCCCGCAGCGAGAATATCGCGTTTTGATAAGTGGGAAACTGGTAATGATGCACAACTTTTATCTGCGTAACCCCAATCTTCAGGAACTAAGAGGTAGTCTCCGACGTCTTTTTGCAACCGCTCCCCTATTTTGTTATGCCAATTTTTATGATCATTATGCTTATATGCTTCTATTTTTAATAGAATGACTTCATCGGGATTATCGCGAAGAAAATCCTTTATATCGTCTAACCCTTCAGACAACTTGGCATGAAAGCTTGAACATAGTGCTTTATTTTCTAATGAGTTATGGCATAGCATTGGCGTTGAATCAAATGTGCCTTCGGGGTAGATATCAAATTCCATTACGCGAATACCGCGTCTTAGCAAACTTTTAGGTGAATAATGTTGGTTTACATCAGTATAGGTGCCTTTACTCCAACTATAAGATGCATAGGCGTTGTGCGCGCCTGCCCATAAAGTTTTTGAAAATGGCGCAAAGTTATCTATTTGCCCTTGTAAATCAAGACGTGTTACTTTGTCATCATCAGTATTTATTGCCGCAGTAGCTGTGATTGAGACTGTAGATATCATCATTGTAGCAACCAACAACCTAGGCAGTTGAGTTAATTTTTTAACGTGTTTCATTTGAAATTATTATCCTTTTCAATATTAAGTTGGTCCTTAACTTGGTATACCACTGTGCATACCTAGTACGAGTAACCGCAGCAAAGATTAGAAGGAAAAAGTGCAAGGAATATGGAGGAATTAGAATTAATACTCAATTGTTAGCAACAAAACGTTAAAAAGTTATTTTTTAGTTAACTCAGTACTTTAAATGATCATTTACGCTGGGGGACTTTAAAATTGAACATATCTCCTTATATCGTCAAACAATATGACAGGTATTAAAAAAAGCCGGTATAAAACCAGCTTCTATAATGTGTCTATATAAATTATAAACGTTAGTTGCTATTAAGATGGCGACTAATTAAAACGGTCAATGCTAATAAAAAACTAGATATCCACAAGCAAGCTATTAGGCCAAAGCTCTGATATACCACACCTGAGAGTACCGTACCAAGTAAGCGCCCCATCGCGTTGGCCATATAATAAAAGCCAACATCTAACGATACCCCATCGCTATCAGCAAATTTGACGATGAGGTAGCTGTGCAGTGATGAATTAATTGCAAATACACCACCAAAACAGAGCAAACCAATAATAATAACCCACATATTCGCGAAGTTTTGGCTAATCGCTATGGCTATTAATAAAGGAATAGTTGTTAACAACAAAGCCCAACTTGTTAGCTGTTTGCTTGGAGTTACTTGTTTGGTTTTATTCAGTGTTATTTTGGGAGCATTGGCTTGTACTATGCCATAAAAAATAACCCAAATAGCCATGAAGCTACCTACTAATGTGTGATCCCAACCAAAAGTACTTGATAGAAAAACAGGCAATGCAATCACAAACCATACATCACGAGAGGCAAACAAACACAACCGAGCAGCAGATAAAACGTTTACTTGCTTACTTTTAGAAAATAGCTCGCTAAACTTTGGCTTAAACTTCTTCTTTCCAAGGTCTTGTTTGAGCAATACCAAGCTGGTTATCCAAGCAACCACCAACAGTGAGGTCATCGCCCATAACGCTCCTTGAAAACCAAGTAAACTAAGTAGTGCGCCCCCCATAAAAAAGCCTACGCCTTTTAGGGCATTTTTAGAGCCAGTAAGCTTGGCTACCCATTTATACAAGGTATTATCTGCATTTTCTGGGACCAATAGTTTAATGGCGCTTTTAGCGCTCATTTTATTAAGGTCTTTAGCAATACCTGAAAGTGCTTGTGCTGCCATTACAAACGCGACACTCAGCCAATCCGGGTTAATGGCCAGCATTACTAGTGCCACTATTTGTAACGATAGCCCTAAGTTCATAGTTTTATTTAAACCTAGACGCGCACCTAACCAGCCGCCAAGCAAATTAGTTATCACCCCAAATAACTCATAAAACAAAAACAGCATAGCAATGTTGATTGGGCTATACCCTAATTGATGAAAATACAGCACAATTAACATACGTAGTGCGCCATCAGTTAACGTAAAAGCCCAGTAATTACCTGTTATCACGAGGTATTGTTTAATGTCGCTTGAAAGGTTACTTAGTATCATAGTGATTACGCAAAGCGCTTTGCAACAACAAAGCGGACTAAGTCTGCGGTTCGGTTTGCATAGCCCCACTCGTTGTCATACCACAGATACATTTTTAATTGAGTGTCATTTACGACCATAGTTGATAGCGCATCCACAACACTACTGCGAGGGTCAGTGCGGTAATCTATCGATACTAACGGTCTCGTTTCATGGCCTAGAATACCTTTAAGTTCACCGTTTGCAGCCTCAGCCATCCAAGCATTAACCTCCTCTTTGGTCGTGGGCCTTGTCACTTCAAACACACAATCTGTAATTGAAGCGTTCGCCAGTGGCACACGAATAGCGTGACCATTTAATTTGCCTTTAAGCTCTGGGAAAATATGCGTAATTGCAGTAGCTGAACCCGTGGTGGTTGGAATTAAACTCATACCACAAGCCCGTGCGCGCCGTAGGTCTTTATGTGGGGCATCTAAAATTGTTTGTGTGTTGGTAATATCATGAATTGTGGTCATTGAACCATGTTTTATACCAATTTTATCTTGTAACACTTTAACAACCGGGGCCAAGCAGTTAGTAGTACACGATGCAGCAGTAACAATATTATGTGTACTTTTATCGTAGTCTGTATGATTTACACCAAATACAACATTTAGTACGCCCTCTTCTTTTACAGGCGCGGTCACTACTATTTGCTCTACGCCTTGCTCTAAATAGGCTTGTAAGGCTGCTTTGGTTTTCATTTTACCTGATGCTTCAATGACTAAGTCACAGTGTGACCAATCGGTTTGCGCTATTTCTTTATTATGAGTGACAGCAATTTTATGCTCGTCTATGATCATATGCTGCTCGGTTGCACCTACTTCGAATTGCCAACGCCCATGCACAGAATCAAAGTTCATCAAATGCGCCAAGGTAGCTGCATCACCAGCGGGATCATTAATGTGTATAATTTCAATACCCTCGCTTGCATAAAGTGCCCGCATCGTTAAACGGCCCATTCGACCAAAGCCGTTAATACCTACTTTAATTGTCATGTTTTTTCCTTATTGATTGTTGCAGAAGTTTGCGACACGCTCAGGGCGCTCACCCATGCTATTGAGTTGTTCAGTTGCGGTTCGCAAAAATGCGCGGTTATGGTGATGTGTTTGCGTAATGATATCTTTTACCCAATGAGGTAATTGTTCATTAATGCGATAGTAAACCCATTGCTTATGCTTTCGGTCTGTTAAAATACCGACTTTACGCAGTTGTGCGAGATGTCTTGATATTTTAGGTTGGCTTAACTTAAGGGCAGCCATAAATTCGCACACACATAGTTCATTTTCTTGCTCTACAAGCAATAAACACTGCAAACGCGTGTTATCAGCTAGTGCTTTATAAAAAGTCAATAAATCCATTGTGATCTCTTTTAATGAATATATGGCAAATCATATATTCATAATTTCGTATGTTCAATATTTAATTACTGAAATCGAATGCTGATTGCCAATATTCATACAGTTGTCATACTAACTAACACATCAACAGCACAGGAACATAACATGAATAATAAAACGGCCAGTTATGAAGTGAATTTTGATGGCCTCGTTGGCCCAACTCATAATTACGCTGGACTATCATATGGTAATGTAGCATCTGTCAATAATGCTGATGCCATATCAAACCCCAAACAAGCAGCATTACAAGGCTTAGCAAAAATGAAAGCCATGCATGAAATGGGGTTAAAACAAGGGATTTTTGCTCCTCATGCCCGCCCAGACATTAATGCACTTAGGCGTTTAGGGTTTACTGGTAATGACACGCAAGTAATTAATAAAGTAGCAAAGGAATCTGTGGTGCTATTAAGAGCGGTTTATTCAGCTTCAGCGATGTGGACGGCCAATGCTGCAACCGTTTCCCCTTCTTTGGATACGAAAGATTCAAAGGTGCACTTTACAAGTGCAAACCTTAATAATAAGTTTCATCGCTCGTTAGAACCACACACTACAACGAGTTTACTCAAAGCGATGTTTAAAAATGATGATTACTTTGTACATCATACACACTTAACTGAACAGCCATTCTTTGGTGACGAAGGCGCAGCAAATCATACTAGATTGTGTGATGATCATGCGTCAAGAGGACTAGAGCTTTTTGTTTATGGAACAAGTAGCTTAGACAGTCGTATTGTTAGCCCGAGTAAGTTCCCAGCCCGGCAATCGCTTGAGGCGAGCCAAGCTATCGCTAGATTACATGATCTCAATGAAGGTCAAGCGTTATTCTTACAACAAAATCCTGATGTTATCGACCAAGGTGTTTTTCACAATGACGTGATAGCAGTTGGCAATGAAAATGTATTGTTGTGTCATGAGCAGGCATTTTTAAATCAAACAAATGCATTAGAGGTAGTTAAGCACGCTTACGTAGGTGAAAAAGAGATGCATATTATTCAAGTACCAACAGATATGGTAAGTGTTGATGATGCAGTTCGAAGTTACTTATTCAATAGCCAACTAGTGACACTGCCTGATGGTTCAATGATGCTGGTGGCACCGCAAGAGTGTAAAAATAACGCGAGAGTGAATAAGTATATTGATTATATGCTCAGTGCCAATAATCCTGTTAAAGAAGTAAAATATTTTGATTTGAAGCAAAGCATGCAAAATGGTGGAGGTCCAGCATGTTTGCGCCTTCGTGTAGCACTTAATGACAATGAGTTAAATGCTATTAACCCCGACGTGATGATGAATGCAGATAAATTCGATACTTTAACAAATTGGGTTAATAAGCATTATAGAGATAAGTTGACAGATAAAGACTTAGCCGACCCACAGTTAATGAATGAAAGTTACACTGCCCTTGATGAGTTAACCAAGTTATTGTCTCTTGGCAGTGTTTATCAATTCCAGCGCTAGTTTCTATATATGAAAAAGCCCAGCGATGCCGGGCTTTAATTTCAGGGAAAATAATAACTACTACTTTGCAAGGACAAAGCAATTCACTTCAGTACTTGAATATAAGTACATGCAGTGAGCAATAAAGGTATATCATATACTGTATGCAATCAACGGTAGTGCAATGATTTTTGCAAATTTATCAATTTTTATACTTATAAGATATTCAGTTAAGTTATTTATTCATAAACTTTGTAGCTTGCTGATCATTTACTCAACATTCTACCTTTAAATACAGCAAGATAATGTATCCCAATAGTACGTAAGTAATCATAAGTAACCTCTTCAACAACTCTCATTCGTAATCCAATCCAACCCTTTAGTTGCTTGCCTGAAAATAATGCCATAAAGCTTGGTCTAGCTAAAAATGTTTCTATTACTGACTTTTCCCCAATAAAAGTACTTGCAATATTTTGCAATAGATATATTGTATACAATATATCCACGTGGAAATATTGTAAGCCCAATTGCTCAATCCGACTGCGTTAGACGTTTTAACAACATAACAAAAACAATGACACTAAGGGGTATCACAATGCGTCATCACAGGAATTTAAACACCACATTAACTAAAAGCATAATTGCTATTGCCGTTGCTGCATCAAGCAATATCGCCTTTGCTGAGGATGAAAGTGGAGCAAATAAACCCGAGCGAATAGAAGTAACTGGTTCACGTATCCAGCGCACAGATATGGAAACAGCAAAGCCAGTTTCGGTAATAACCAAAGCAGATATCGCTGCAACTGGTTTAAATGATATAGCTGGTGTGCTTGCTGAAAGTATCTTTAATTCAGCAGGTACAAGTATTGCTCATTCAAATAATTCGGCTGGTAACTTTTCAGCATCTAACCTCAGAGGATTAGGCTCTAACAGAACGCTAACATTAGTAAATGGAAAACGAATTGCACCCTCTTCATCTCTCTACGGTTCAAGTGCCAATGTAAACTTAATTCCAATTGAGGTGGTTGAACGTATCGAAATATTAAGAGACGGCGCATCTTCGATATATGGGTCAGATGCAATGGGTGGTGTAATTAACATTATCACAAAAAAAGACTTCGATGGTTTACAGCTATCGCTTAACACATCACATACTACTCGCGGTGGGGCTGGGCAGCAGGGTGGCGCGATTAGCTATGGTACGAGTAACGAAAAGAGTTCATTACTTGTCGTACTTGAGCATCAAACAAACGACAGTCTAAAAGGAGGAGATCGACCCCATTTGGATGCAGCTCATAATGATAGACGTTGGAGTTCTCGTTATTCACCTTGGGGATCATATAGTTACTTAGACGATAATGGCGATCGAATCTATAACCCCGGACCTGACTGTCCCGAGGACAATAGAAGAAATTTTGAAGATACAATAGGAAAACGTTGTGGCTATGATGTGCGAAAAGGTAAATATTACTTGCCTAAAGTTCATAAGACGTCGATATTTACAAACTTCACATATTCAGTTAATGATGAGTTGGAGTTTTACAACACTATTTTGCATACACGCGACAAGACTTTTACCTCTGCAACGCCAATGTGGGCATCTGGCAAGTTAGCAGCTGATCATCCAAACAACCCTACCTCCACTTCAAGCAACCCTAGGGAAGTTTCGTATTATCATTACATGGAGGGTTCTTTGCCACGAGAGTTTACTTTTGATACTAATCTTCTGGACATAAACGCTGGGATCAATTGGGATATTGATGATGGGCGGTTATCAATAAATTTGGCACATAGTACTGATAGCTTTACTCAAGAATCTAACTATTACTACTTTCAAGATAAATATGATCAAGCGGTTGAAGATGGACTTTACAACCCTCTTGCATATGCCGGTGGAGATAAAGCGACCGAGGGTGTATTAGATAGCTTTCGACATAGCCAGCACCGCCTTGGAAAGAGTACAAGTAAGTCAATAACAGTAGATTGGTCAAGTACATTACCATTTGAATTTAGTGGAGGTGAAGTTGGGTATGCTATTGGAGCTGAATATAGAACATTAGATTTATCTGATGAACAAGATGCCCAATCGAACTCAGGTAATGTAAAGGGAGCATATGGTGGTGATACTGTTGGAAAACGAAGCTATAGGGCAGCATATTTAGAAGTTGAAGCACCGATTTTAGAATCACTAACAGTTTCAGCTGCAACACGTTATGACTCTTACAGTTTGCCGGATCAAGGACAGCTTTCTAGTAGTTTATCAGTCAGATATGAAATTTCAGATGACTTAGTTGCAAGAGCCTCTTTTAGTCAAGGTTTCAGAGTCGCAGATCTTAATGAGTCAATAGGTGAAGAGAGTGTTGGTTACTACACTTTTTCAGATCCAAAGTATTGTACCCCAGTACCACTAGAACAAAGAGATAGCTCAGCGTTATGTGAAAGAAATGAAATTCCAGTAAGATCTTTTGCCAATAATAATTTAAAACCTGAAGAGTCAGAACAAGTGTCTTTTGGGTTTGCATATAATGCAACAGAAAACATTGATATGACTTTAGATTACTGGAACATAGAGATTTCAAACCAAATAAAGTCAATAAGTGGTAGAACTATTTTAGACGAAGAATATCTGGGTAATCTAGGTAATTATACTGGTTTGTACGTAAAAAGAGACACATCATTATCGAGAGAAGATGAGATTGTTGAAATTGGTTCTACCACAACTAACTATTTAGGTTTAGACACATCGGGTATTGATGCTTCTTTTAGTGCCAAAGTTGACCTTGAAGAAATGGGAGATTTGAAGTTTAAACTTGATTTAAGCAAGGTGCTTAAATATGAATTTCAAAAAACGAATTCAGACCCAATATATGACTATGTGGGCTTTGTAAACAGGCCAGAATATCGAGCAAGCTTTGGTACAAATTATAGACTTGATGCATTGGAAGCATTTGCAACAGTAAAATATATTGATTCATTTCTTGGCGAAGATCCTGAAGATGTTGTCAAAGGTGATGAATACATTGATTTCCCATCTATGACAACGGTGAATTTAGGTGTTGGATACAGTTTTGAAAATTACGGTCAATTGAAATTATTAGTTACAAATGCATTTGATAAACTCCCTCCAATTAATACCGAGTATACAAATGGTTATAGCTATAGAATACATAGTGTTATAGGCCGAAAAGTTCAATTTAAATATTCAGTTTCTTTTTAGACTTCACTTGAAAAAATGTAATTATAGGGTGAGTCATTCTCGCCCTACATTAATTCAGATTACACTCGATAAACATAAGTAAACTCAAGTATTGGATGATTTTTTAATATGGTTTTTATTGATCAATCTATAAAAGGTTAATAATTTTCAACTTAAATATAAAGGATATAAAATGAAGTTATTGAAAAAAGAATTAAAAAGCTTAACTTTTGATAAAGTAAGTATAAATAAACTTACAAGACAGGTGGCAGGTGGTAGTGATTCAGGATTATGCGCCCCTATGCCACCTTCATCTTATTGTAACCTTACAAACAATTGCCGAACAGCAGGTACTGATGGTCAGCCATAAAACACACCTTTAAATAGTTGGCGCTACTTATTAAAGATGAGTAGTGCCTTTGTAGCAAATCATAAGTAAATGGCTCTTTATACCCACCAATATTACAGTGAATATCATTTCAAACAGTGACTCAAATTTTGTTAGTCGTGCATACATTTTGATTAAAGAATCTCTTTGTAAACATCTAGAAAAACCAACTGCTCTTACATTTCACCTCAAAAAAAACACAAAACTGTAGCAATCAATTCATCAATATGTATACTGAATGAACAGTAAAGATATATTGTATACATTATATCTTTACTGTTCATTTGACTTTCCTTAAATTGGAATGTCGCTAACAACACCCGCTCAAATCGATTATTTGAGCATAAAAATTCTAAGGTATCGCAGTGAAACACTATAAATTAAAAAAAATTGCCGCAGTTCTGGCAGTCACTGCTTCATTTTCTTCCGTTGCACAAGAAGTGACTTTGTTTAATCACGCCATTGCATTTGAAAATGAAAGCTCTAAAAAACGACATAATAAAAACATATCAAACAAAGAAATAAACCAAGTTGCACATAACGCATTAGTGCAGTCGGTTGAGTTAAATACCATTGCTGTCAGCACACTTGAAGTAGGCGATTTAATTAGTTTGATGATAGATGGAAAATATATTCAAATTGAACTTACACGCGTTACTCGTCCACAAGCTAACAAAACATTAATTGATGGTAAGTCGTATGACAACGCTGCCAAGCTATCTATGGTTAACATCAATGGCCGTTATAGCGCAAAAATTACAATAAATGATGTTGGTTTTTTGCTTACGCCGTCAAAAACTGATTCAAGTATTTACAAGTTAAGTAAATTTAAAGACGACAAACAGCCTGTTGATGATTCGCACCATCCGCAAACGAATAGCCTGCTAAATGTTCTGACATTTGAGGGTCTCAATAGTGCATTATCTCATACGTTATCAAGTGCAACGAATTCGCCAGAAGTAACAGTCATTGTCGCATATACTGAAAAGCTTGCTCTTGAAGTTGGTGATGTTGACGCATACCTTGCACTAATGGAAAAAGACACGAATGACAGCTATGCAGCAAGTGGCATAAATGCATCCGTTAGCATCATTCATTCATACCAAACGGGTTATAAATCAACCGGTGACATGGCAGAAGATAATTCAACCTTATTAAATGAAAACTCAAGTGATTGGTTAAAGAGTCCAAACCCTTTGGCACCTAATGGCTATGGTCAAGAGCTAAAAAGCTTAAGAGATGAGCATCAAGCGGATGTTATGGTGTTTCTAGCTGATAAAGATAAATCATCTCCTTGGGCTGGTTGGGCGGGCGAAATTGGTACCGATGAAAAAAGTGCGTTATTTACGTTAAGTAGCTGGGGAACGTTTAAGAATACCTTTGCGCATGAACTGGGGCATTTATATGGCGCAAGGCATGATAACGACTCGACGACTACTCCATTCGCTTACGGCCATGGCTATTGCAATGATGCAAAAACGTGGCGAACTATGATGGCTATCTCAGATTGTGGAGAGCGCTTAAATGCATGGTCTAATCCAGACCAAATCTATAAAGATGAAGCTGGCGGAACCGTTGCAACTAATAACAATGCACGCGTTCATAATGAACGAGCAGCAACCATGGCAGCATTACGTACCTCTGCACATATCGCGCCTACAGCGACAATTACACAAGCTAATACCACCACAAATAACTTAACCGTAACATTTGCCGGTCAAGCAGCTGATCAAGATGGTATGATTGTTTCAACGTTATGGGATTTCGGAGATGGTGTTTACAGCAATGAACCATACGCTGAAGGTGATAATGTCTCCCACACATATCAATTTCCGGGCACATACACGGTTCGATATACCGCCACAGATAATCATGGATTGATTAATTCCGTCAGTACTGAAATAACAGTCACTGCGCTTCCTGGTACTGGTTATTGTGCAGCTAAAGCAACTAATGCATTATTTCAGCATACACAGAGTGTTAAGGTTAATAGTCTAAAGCACGACACTTGGCGTAGGCAATATACAGATCAAACCACAAAAGAAGCGTTCACAGCTTATGCTGGGTCTGCGACGGGTATTGAGTTACAACAAGGCACACGAGGCAATAAATTTGGTCCTTATGCAGCCTACTGGGCAGTTTATATAGACTTAAACCAAGATAATGTATTCAGCAATGATGAATTACTTCACTATGCATTACCAAGAACGATACAATCACATGAGCCGGTGCTTGGCAATATTACCATTCCTGAAACCGCCCTTGCAGGTACAACAAGAATGCGCGTACTTCAATCATATCAACTTCGTGACGGCGAAGCACAATTAGCAGCGTGCGGAGATTTTACATGGGGTGAGGTGGAAGACTATAAAATAAATATTGTTAAAGAAGCAAATCCTGCAGAATTCTCAGCCAACACCACAGTGAATGACTTAACGGTGGGCTTTTCAGGTATTACAAACTCAGATATTGCCTCTGTTGAGTGGGATTTTGGCGATGGTACATACAGCCGTTCGAGTACAAGTACTGAATTTAGCCCAAATCACACCTACTTGTTCTCAGGTAGCTACACTGTCACACTTACCATTACGTTGAAAAATGGTCAAACAGTGACACATTCAAAAGTAATTGAAGTAACCGCGCCTGCTGGACAGGACTACTGCAAAGCCTATGGTAACCAACCCAAGTATCAATTTAATGCTAACGTTACCCTAAATGGCACGGGTGTAACATCCGGTTCTACGCCCTACTCTGATCACACAAGTACAATTATGGGCGCAGTAAGAGGCGAAAATATTATCTCAGTACGCCAAGGTGCAACAGGCTCTGAGTCTTCATATAATGCAGAATGGCGAATTTACATTGATAGCAACCAAAATGGAACTTTTGAAGAGACAGAGAATGTGTGGTACTGGACAGGTGCAAATACCAGCCGTGCAATTGAGCGCCCTTTCACGCTATCAGATACTGCTTTGGAAGGGAAAACGCGTATGCGTGTTCTACAAAGCTATGAGAAATTGTCTTCGCCATGCGGACGTATTAGATGGGGTGAGGTCGAAGATTTTACGGTCGATATTAAAGCGCATAATCCTGCTGAGTTTAATGCTAACGTCACGGCAAATAACTTAACTGTAAGTTTTGACGACAATACCGATACCAGCGCTGTTGCGTCAATTGCATATGACTTTGGTGATGGTGCAGTCAATGGAGATCATACCGGCACTCAATCAGACCCGACTCATACTTATGCATATACTGGAACTTACATTGCTCGATTAACCGCGACACTACAAGATGGTGTAAGTTATGTTAAGCAACAGGATGTCACTGTAAGTGGTGATGCATACTGTGCAGCTTATGGCAAATCAACAACACAATGGACCAGTAATGTAAGGCTTGATGCAATCAATAATGCGTCTGATAAAAGTCAATTTACACATTTCTTTGATAGCGGATTTACACTAGAAGCCGGTAAAGCAACAGAGATTGGTTTAACACACAACTCTGGTGGTCCTTACTTAGCTAATTGGGCGGTGTATGTAGATTTAAACAACAATAATAGCTTTGATGATGCGACAGAACTGTTACTGCAAACAAGTGCAACAACACTTGATGAAGTTGTTGGTTCAATTACTATCCCGCAAGGCACATCTCCAACTACAACTGTAATGCGAGTTATGCAATCATATGAGCTTACTGATGCTAAGGTACCCCCGTGTGGAAGCTTTGGTTGGGGTGAAGTAGAAGATTATACAATATCAATTACCGATGGTACGACAGTGCCCAGTAACAAACTACAAAATGGTGTTACTAAATCAAATATTGATGTAGTCAAAGGCGAAACTAAAACATTTACATTTGATGTACCACAAGGTGCAACAAATATAAATGTACACATGAGTGCTGGTACTGGTGACCCTGACCTTTATGTCAAATTTGACGATGCAGATACCACAAGTAACTGGGATTGCAGACCATATAAAGGCGGTAATGTAAGCGAGACATGTGACAGCAACAGCCTAGCTAATACTGGAGGTACTTATTATGTCTCAGTTAAAGGCTGGACCGACTCGGATAATGTAACATTAACTGCAAGTTACACTGACCCAATCATAACACCACCGGCAACAAATATTTGTGAAACTAAAGCTCCTCAAACGAGAGGAAACTTAACTAATGCTCAAGCAATTTGCCTAGGTAGTAATACTGTATATGTAGCAATTTCAGTTCCATCTGGGCAATCAAAACTCACCATCAACACAACGGGTGGTAATAGTGACGCAAGCATTTATCAAAATAGTCAAGGTTGGCCTAGTGCCAGCAATTTTGAAAATTCAGCAACAACAGCTAATAGCAGTGAAGAGCTAATTACAATAAATAGTCCAAACTCTGGTTGGCATTATTTTATGGTAACTGGACAAGGAACTGGTACGCAGTTTAGGGCAACTTACGAGTAATTTTTATTTAAAAGTAGTGGAGAAGCTAAAACCTACCTTCCCCACTACTTTTTTAAATTCATATTAGTAGCTATTACAATCCTTCTTTGGAAATCGTTAACATGTACATGACATTATTTGAGTTGATACAATCTGCTTCAACCCGAGTAAAACCCACTTTTTCAAGTAGCTTAATAGAAGCAAAATGCTCTGCGCTAACCCCAGCATGCAAAACTTTAATTACTCCTGATTTTTGATAGTACTGAACAAGCGCTGTTAATGCTTCACTGCCGTAGCCTTTATGCCAATACGGTTCACCCAGCAAGTAACCAATTTGGGCAATCTTATTGTCAGGATGAATAAAAATGAATCCAATTATGTCTAATGATTTTTTACACTCAATGGTGATCAGTAAGCTTACATTTAATTGTTCAACAAGCCATTTTTCTTCGCTTCCAGTTTGAGATGCTGCCTGCCAATTTTGAGGCAATGTTTTGAGTACATTGTCAGTCAGTAACAAACCTACGTAGCTAATAATTTGCTTTGGCATGTTATTGAAGTACGTTTCAGCACTTCTAAATGTGAGCCTATTAGATTCAAATAAAGTTGGTATCATGTTAACTCCTATTCTTTAGCACTCGTTAATTTTTAAATTCCATTGTCATCTGATAGCCCTTAATCGCTGGACCTGAAATAGCCTTAAACCCTAAACTGCCAAGCATAACAAACAGTGCTGTTGCTAATGCATCAAAAAACCAAGCTAAAGGTTGTGCTACATTGCCAAGATAATTGACCATATTTTCAACCGAACTTAAGGTGTATACCCCAGTTAACCAATGCAACAATAATGCTGCCCAAAACCCGAAGCAATATGGGCATTGCCATGCTTCATAGAGATATTGCAAAGGCCTTGGAGCCTGCTCAATTAACCAATTGAACCAACTCCCCCAGTCAGGCAATTTTTCCCAAATCAAAATATGTAAAGATAACGCGATGATAGCAAGTGATATGTCCATAAAAATCCTATGTGTTGGCCTGCGCCGAATCGGCTGATTTATCGTTGACAGCTATTATCATCAATATTTATGCTAGAAAATATAGCTGGCTATTCGCTATAATCTGCTAATTGTTTGATCTTAAGTTTCTGGAAATGTTAAAACACGCTCTCAGTGTAGGCCATGAGCTAATCACTCAAATAGATCATGACGATCACGGCTCGCAAACGCATTACGTTATTACATTCATTTTAAACGGTACATTGCATCTTGATCATGGCGAGTCGGTCAAAGTTGGTGCTAATATGCTCACGTTATTGCCAGCGGGCATGCCACACAAGTTAACTAATGTACAAAATTTAGATGTTTGGTGGTTAAGTTTTTGTCCAAATTGCTTCGGGCTTAGTGACGAAGATCAGCTGATGAAGCCTTTTAAAAACATACGCCTAGGTGCTCTTCCCGTGGTTGAATTGAATGAAAACCGCAGGCAATGGATCAGCCAGCTTTTTTTACAGCTACAAGATTATATTGATGTACAACACTCGAATGATTTAGACGTGTGTAGAAGCTTTCTTAATTTGATTTTGAATGAAGCACTAAACGCGAGTGCAACAAAGATAAACAGCACTTTTAAATCGAGCAAGGTAGTGAATGCATTGAATCATATTCAACTGAACTATACACAGCCTATTTCTCTAAAGGATGTTGCACTGGCCGTTCATACTAGCCCTGCCTATCTTGCCACATTAGTTAAACAGCAAACTGGTTATTCAATAGGAGATTGGATCACAAAGTACCGCTTAACTCAAGCATGCACCATTTTATTACACACTAAAATGTCAATAGGTGAAATTGTAGAAGAGCTAGGTTGGAGTGATACAACACATTTTATTCGTCAGTTTAAAAAAGCCCATGCCATTACGCCAGCAGCATGGCGAAAAAAGCATAAAATATAGGTTTTGGTTACTTTATGGCCTTGATTTTAAAATAAAAACAGAGAAAACCATATACAAAGCCTAGCTAAAAAGTACCTTGCTTATACGTTATTTATAGTTAATTGCACTTTGAAAGCAACACCGCCAAGCGCACTTTGTTCAGCAACAATTTCGCCACCATGGGCGAGTACAATTTGGCGACATATCGCTAACCCCAACCCTGAGCCACCTAAGTCTCTATTCCTTGATGATTCAACACGGTACAAGCGTTCAAATATTTTACTTAGCTCAATATCATTTAACCCAGGTTCAGAGTCTGCAACAATCAGATGTACTTTTTTTGTGCTTCCATGGTCAATTACATCAATTGAGATATGCGTTTCACCATTTTCATAAGTGTAAGCAAGGCTATTATTTAATAAGTTGATAATTATCTGTTTAAAGCGCTCTGGATCTACAGTGCACATTAAATTACTTGGTAACTTACTTACAATTAACGATTGGGGTTTTTCCTGAAATTGCGGTTCAAAATCACTGACTATATCTTGAATTAACGCCCCTAAATTACACCGTTCTTTATTTAACTGCATAACATTGTTATCAAACTGTGCCGAACGATATATATCACCAATTAGGTTATCTAGTTGCGATATTTTTCCGTGTACTCTTGCATATGCCTTATTTACATCTGGCTCTATATTATGTTCCAGTAGTTCAACCGATAACTTTAATGCTGCAAGTGGTGTCCTCAATTCATGAGATACATCCGCCAATAATTGATTTTTCTCTTCTAAGTTTGTTGCCAACATGCTTGCAGTTAAATCAGTCATTTTTTGCTTAGTAACCTGTTTACAGTAAATCATCAAAACAGCACCCGCTAGCAACAACATTATTAACATTACAATGCCTCTTTGCAGCTTAAGATTATTAAGTTGTGCTTGTTGTAAATCTTTTTCTTTTAGCAATAAATTTAGTTCTTGCTCTTGTCGAATAACTTCAACATTTTGCCTTAAACGCGCTGTTTGCTGCTTTTGCAAATCGACATTACGCTTTTTTTGTACATCAACAAACTGTTTTAGCGACTGGTACGCATCTACAGCATTGCCTTCCTCTTCATATAGCTTTGCACTAACTTGATACAACTTTTGTTGGTACTGTAAACCTGTATTTGGCATAGATAGCAATAATTCAATATGCTCACGAGCCAGTTTTAGATTGCCTTGCTTTATTGATATATCTAACAACGTCATGCGTATTGTTTGCTCTGTGCGTTTAGCATCGGCTTGCAAAGCAAGCTCTAAGGCCTCCATCGCTATTGTTTGAGCTTCATCAAACCTGCCCTGAGCAATATAAACTTGTGCCATATTACTTAGTTGCCAACCAGTATCACCTGGTGCCTTCATACTTTTAGTAATCTCTATTCCCTGCTTAATATGTTCTTTAGCCAGTTGTATTTTACCCATAGCCAAATAAACTTGTCCTAGTTTGCCATGGCTATTTGCAATGTGGTAAGGATTACCTAAAGATTGGTCAACTTTTAATGCTTGTTTAAAATGTTGAAGTGCTTGCTTAAACTGCTGCATATCACGGTAAATTTCACCTATGTTATAGAGTGAATCTGATATCCCTTGTTGATTATTATTTTGTCTGCGTATGTTTAGAGATAGTTCATGATGTTTAAGTGATAACTCAAAGTTACCGCTATAGTCGTAGATCACACCAATCTGATTGTGCGCGCGAGCAAGTTTGGGTAAGTTGCTTTTGCTTAGCTCTGCGGCTAGTTTTGCATATTTCAGTGCATTACCATAATCAGCTTGTGAGCGATAACTGGTACCCAGTAAAGCATAAAGGTCGGCTTTTAGTATTGGGTGTGGTGTCTTGACATTTTTAAGTAATTTTAGCCCTTCCAAAGATTTAGCTTGTACATTCTTAACTTCGCTACGTCGCTCTGACAGCATAGCCAATAACAACAGTGCCCTTACTCTATAAATCGGGTATGCCTGAGCATTGTGTTGTTCATAGAGTTGAGTAGCTATCACTAAAGCACTATCAAAGTACCCAAGGTTAATCTGTGCGTGAGCAATTATTTCATTAAGTGAAAACCAAGCTTCGTGGTTTGTGTCAAATGTGTACTTGTTTGTATCTAGTATCTGTTGGGCTTGTTCTAACGCTATATTAGGATCAGTATTTAGCTTTTGATTGAGCGATTCATCTATAATTTGCCAGTCACTTTGAGCACTTACGGGGTTACCCCAAAATATTAAAAAGACGACTAAAAAGCTAAATAAACGGGTTGGTTTTAGCACTTATTACAACCAAAAGTCATTACTACATATACGCTAAGTTTAAAGCATTTTTAGTAATAATAAACCTTTGTAGACATTACACTCTATTACACATTAAATAATTAACTTGATATGCATTTACACAATAGCAAATCATCGTAGCAAGGTTACAAAGCCTGACATCAAAAAGCGTTCTACAACAAAAGTTAACTAAGTCCGGCTGTTAATTTTTAACACCCGCACCAGCTTTTAAAATCAAAGCTCACGATTGTAAATGACCGGCATTTGCCCTTCCCATTTTCGCCAAAGCCTTTCATCAAGCGTTAACTCACACATAAATTTGGCTACATTAATGCGGCTAGTTTGAGCTGCATCAAAAATAGCATTTCTCGTTGGCGAGGCTGTGATATCGTATTGAGAAACGGCTTGTTCATCTATCAGAGCATCAGGGCGTACTGATACCCACTCAATGTATGGATGATTTTGGCCGATGTTAACGCGCAAATGATCAGCAGCTAACTCATTATCAACTTGGGGAGGAAGTGTACATCGTAATAAACCTATAACGAGGCTTTGAGATAGCGGAGGAGCTTCATCAATATCTCTATTGCGTACTCCGGTTGTGTTCATCAAAATAACTTTTGTTTTTGCTTTTTTCTCTAGCTTAGAGATAGCCGATGTAACCTTCATCAAAGCATTAACCACCAGCTTTCTAGGTTTACCGTAAATACCTTTAAAGCTTAAGTTATGGCCAAGACAGCAAATCACGGTATCACATTGTGATATAAGTTTGGCTAACTCATTAATATCTAATGTATCTATTTGCGCTCTGACTTCATCATAATTATCATTGTGTTCATAAATTGGCGCTAATGTGCTTGACTCTCTCACAATCGCAACAACCTTGAGATCATGTTTGAGTAAACAGGTAACAACGTGCTTCCCTGTTGCCCCACTTGCACCTAATACTAATACTTTATTTGTCATCTATAATTCCTTGGTTGAGTTAGTAGGCAACAGTTCTATAAACTTCACTGCGATAGTGTGTTTTACCTGAATATATGACTTGGCCATTTTTTACATCAAAACCGAGATATGCATTAATTGGTTGCTTACTTAGAAATTGCAGAGTATTTCCAATTTTATAGGTTGAGAGCGTATCTCTATAGCGGCTGACAACATAAAGAATGCGGTCTTCGATTAATAGCCTTGAAAACTCTGGTAGATCTCCAATAGTACTAAGTTGCTGTGCAGTCGTAGGCGAGAATATTTGCTCTGGGGATGCACGATAAAGCTTTCCCTCACTACCAACAAAGTAATATGTTGCTGGGTCTAAGGGGTCAGTTAATACTTGGGTAAAGTCATCTTGTAATTGCACAATTTTTTGCATTTGCGTGTTGAGTATAAAAACATGCTTTACCTTATATTGCTTGACTGTAACTGAGAATAACGTGTTACTTAGCCAATGCTCTGCATAAGCGTAACCATCAATAAATGTATTATTTATTGATACTTCATCTCTTGTTGATACAAGCCATAAGCGATGTTTGTCTCGTAACAGTAAAAAAGTATCGTCGCTTGACAATGCCATAGAGTCTACTCTCACGTTCTTAGCGAGCTCAGTAACCAGTTGGGCATGTTTATTTGGCGCTTGATAATAAATTTGTGAACTACCTAAAGTAATATCAAATTGTAATACAGGCATTGTTTTATTCTTTTTTAGCTTGCGCTATAGCATACTAATCTGCATACAAATTTATGCAATTGTAAAGATGTATAAAAATGTGAATAGTACTGGCTAAAAAATACTATTCATATGCCTTTAAACTAGATAGTGTTTATCTTTGCTGTTTGTATTGCAGCAGCGAGTGACAATTCGGACAAAGCAGAGGCTATGTAGCACTGTAAACCCTTAGATGCAAAACGATATTAGCATGATACAAAATCTGTTAATGAGAGCACCTATTGCACTGTTATTTATTGCACCTTGAGCTTTAAGTACCAGTAATGTAATTTCACTGATACTCTTATCATGACTTTAAATATCGGCTTTTAGTCTGTCCTAAAAATTAGGCTATAATCTAACCAAGCATTGCTGCGTCAAACTTATATTTCAAATAGAGAATTATGAAGTATCTTTTTTTACTATTTTGCTTACTATCTTCGCCGCTTTACGGGCAAAGCTACCACTTTGCATCAATAAATTTCTTAATTGAACAAGAAGTGGGTCGTATTGTTATTACTGAAGTTTATAAACGCTTAGGTATAACTGTAACTATCACACCATTACCAGGAAAACGTGCACAGCACGAGACGGCAACAGGGTTAAATGATGGCGAAATAATGCGCATATATAGTTATGGTGAAGAAACACCTTCAACTATACGGGTCCCTACTCCATATTATTATCTTGAAACAATGGTATTTAGCAAAAAGGGCAGTGGTATCAATATAAAAAGTCCAGCAGATTTAGTGCATTATCAAGTCGTTAAAGTAAGAGGCGTTAAACATACGGACAACGTTACAAAAGGTTTAAAAAATATAACGGACACCGACAATACCAATCAAATGTTTAAACTAATTAAAGCTGGGCTTGCTGATGTCGCCCTGACCAATAAAATGGATGGGCTTTTAGTACTTGAAAAGCTTGGCATAACAGACATAACCCCACAAACACAGCACTTAGATAAATTGCCCTTGTATCATTACATTCGTAAAGAGCATATTAACCTGATAAAAAGAGTAGATAATAAGCTTAAAGAAATGAAAAAAAGCGGTGAGTTAGCAAAATTAATCACTATCGCTGAACAGGAAGTGTTTAACAGAGAGTCGCTATATAAAATGCAAAATTAATCATAGAACATAAGTTAAAGCCTTCTCATTTAGCATCTAAAGCTGCTCAATGTCTATGAGATATCGCTCTGCTTGTTCAATAATTTCCTCCCGTTGCGTTTCGCTTTTTCTACGCCAATTTGCATAAACCATTGAGTTACGTGGATTTGCAGCAAAGGCACCTTCATGCTTATTCATAAAACGCCAATATAATGAGTTTAAAGGGCATGCATTTTTACCAGCAGCTTGCGTTACTTCGTATTACAACCACTACAGTAGTCACTCATTTTTTTGACATAGTTTCCGCTTGCAGCATAAGCTTTGGAACCAACTATCCCACCATCCGCAAATTGACTCATACCTCTGGGAACCAAACTGGCTATGGGAACCAAACAAAACAGCCATTATTAAACTATCAAAGAATGAAAGGCATTGGCAAAATTGCTGCTGCATCTATCATCAGTAACTTACCTGAACTTGGCTATATGTCGAACAAAGAAGCTAGTTCTTTATTAGGTGTTGCACCAATGAATCGCGAAAGTGGACGCTATAAAGGGCTCCGTAAAATCCAAGGTGGTCGACATCAAGTGCGCACCGTTTTATACATGGCGATAATGTCAGCCATCCAATCTAGCCCTGTTTTTAAATCAACCTATCAGCGATTAGTTGCTACTGGGAAACCAAAAAAAGTAGCGCTCATTGCGTGTGTTAGGAAGATGATTGTGATCCTAAATTCAATGCTCAGAGACGGGGTTATGTTGGAAGCGCCAAAAGTTTAAAATTAGCTATTGACGCCATAGTCTCTTGTTATGTTGCTATTTCACTGTTTGTACGTGAATAGTACCATTTGTTTTTACCAAGGTAGACTCCACGACACAAAGTGAGTTATCAGCGGTATAAAAAATAAACTTAAGCTTTAATTCACTAATAAAATCCAAACTCATTTCTCTTTTGCTAAGGATAATGGCAAATTTATCTTTAAGCGTGCCGATTGCTAGCTTTAAAGGTTTGTACTCTCTCAGCTCTGCGGGATAAGAATCCTTAGCCATTAAATCAATAGTTGCTTCGGTTATACCTACTTCTCTGCACATTTCACCCAAATGAGGATGTAAAAAGCTTAATCCGCTTAGTGCATGGTGCGCTATATCATAAGCGACACCTTTTAGAGGTTTGCGAGATGCCATACTTTCCTTAGCAACTTAACGCCGCGTTAAGGTTCACAGCTACGTGTGCCATACTGTGAGCGAAGCGAAACCGGCACACGTTGCGGAGTCACTCTTAAACGCTTTGTTAGGTGCTAGCCACTACTCTTCGAGAAGGCTCTGATTGATGCAAGTATCGCGTAAATGTGTCTTTTGGGCGCTCTAGACTATTTTCTGCAAGTGCCCTAGACGCCATACCTCTATGATTACTACCGTGAGTTAGCAAGTGGATCAGTATTTCTTCAACTGACAGTTCGCCTGTATCACCATCTACAAATCTAAATGAAACTACTCTTCTTAGTTCTTGCTCAGGTGCTGATTCCACATAATGGACTAACCAAGAGTCATTTTGGTTCATGGTATCACGCAGTTCCGATAACGTTGGAGTCTCGACCGTATTGTCGCCACTGTACTTTTCAGGCTCACCCAAGATTCTGCTGATAAAGAGGCTATCTACGACTGTTGTATGATTTAAAATTCTGATGAAAAACGTAGCATCACTTTCTGGCAGTTTTGAAAACTGCTGTTCTCCAAGATCAAGCAACTCATTATTTGCCCACTTTTTATATTGGAACGCTTTAGAAAATTGCATTTTATCTCCACTGCGGCTGTTTGCTTCTTCAGAGTCTGACCGCCACCTAACTATTTAGTATTTATGCAGCACGTTGTTTGTGCTGCATAATCGCTTGTTGGACTGAGCCGCTACCTGCTCGATGTGTCAGAGTTGGTGTTATTTATGCTATGGGAATTTGCTTTTAGTGGCGTAACTTGCCTCGAGCCTACTTTATCAGCCTGCCTATCGCGCTTAAGCTATCCCTGCGTGACTCAGTACTTTTTATCTTGTCATTAGAGCTAATTTTCGCTGATTTATCAATGATATTTTAACCGCACACGCACTTTTTAGCCCGAACACTTAAGCAGGTTAACCCGTTGATATCATTCAGCAAGCTCTGCTGCTAGCTCGTTCGTGTTAATTTCATTATCTCTTCACTTGAATTAACCATTTCTTTAAATCGTAAACCCCCGATTTTGCATACTTCACAAGGCCAGTGGGAGTGTGATAACGCGGCCTCTGCCTTTTTCTTCTTCACTTTACATAGATTGGGCCCTTGCGCCTTTATCAACGCCAACTTTCGCTTGCAACATGCATTGACTAAAAAACCATAGTGACGAATACGCATAAACCCTTTGGGTAGCACATGTT